>CADBTX010000295.1 GCA_902797705.1 uncultured Lachnospiraceae bacterium
CTTAAGCAGGGGCTTGCGACCCAGGCGGACATTGACAGACAGGAAAAGAAGCAGAAGACCTTAGAGGACACCATTGCTGCAGAGCGGCGCTCCCTGGAAGCGGATCTTAAGAAGCTTTCAGATACTCTGGGTATGGATGTGACCACGGGCTATACCTTTGAAAAGCCCTATGTGGAAGCAAAGATAGACCGCTCCTCTCTGGACGCCTTAAAGACCTACACCGAGGACAGGGACGAGACCTATTACGAAGCGGCAATGGCCGCTACCACCGCAAAGGCTTTGCTTTCCACCAACTACAGCATCATGCGTGATTTCTACGGCGGGGATATCAAGCTGATCTCCAGCTACGTGAATCAGGCACTTAACGGACAGAAGGTAAATTCCAGAGGATTTAAGGCCGATTACAAGAAGTTCCTTGATAAGATAGACAGCTACTGGAGGGGCAATTTCTATATCTACATCCCCTTATTCCTCGTTATCCCCATTCCCAAGGAATGGCTGAAGGGGGATCTGGACGGAGCGAGATACATAGAGAATGACCCCTATGCCCTCTATCAGAACACCCTTGATTATATAAGCGCCAGAAACGACGAGCAGTCAGCACTCAAGGAGCTGGATCAGAGTGTGGAGGATCAGTTCAATAATTATATCTCCGTAAGGAATTCCTATGAGAGCCTGGTGCGTCAGGTGGATGAAAAGGAAAAGGAGATGAATGTCTTCGCTACAAAGAACCGCATGGGACTTATGACCCTTGAGGAGTACGAGGACGAGCAGGACGATTACGAAGAGCTTCAGAACAGTATGCTTGACGCCATGAAGCTCTATACCGATACCCTTTATTCCTTCGACAGGCTTACCTGCGGCGGCGTCAGTGCCCTTCTTTCAGGTACGGACGCGGATCTCCATACAGCGGTTGTGGGAGAGAGCTATGTGACGGAGGAAAAGGATGAGGCTACCTACTATCTGAAGTCCATTATCCAGAGAGAGATGTTTGAGCTCTCCATCCATATACCGGATGACTTTGATGTGGAGATCACGGATTACGAGCTCTGGTGCGACAATGAGAGGATAGGGGACAGGACTCCGAAGGATAAGACCATAAGGCATCTTGCCCTGTCCAAGGACAAGGTAGACAAGGTCATGATACGTCTCTATAACGGCGGTGAATTCGTGGATGACTGCGTGATCGATCCCGGGGAGGAAAGAGGACCCCTCAATATCACTACAAAGAGAGATGTGGAGAAGCAGGAGACCGGAGATATCGGTACCTATGAGGTAGCAATAAGCGATGTAACAGGATTTATGAAGCTGACGCTTCAGCCCATAGAATCCGAAGGCATTAAGGCATACAGGATACTGGATAAAGAGGGCATGCCTCTTATGTCCAAGGATCCCATAAAGATAGAGCGGACATTTACCCACCTTGGACTGGTTTCCTCTGATCTTTCGGAAGTGACCCTGGAGTTCTACGACGGGGACGGAAACCTTATGTACAAGGGCAGGTTCGATACACAGAATAAGAAGCTGAAAAAGGATGTTACCGGTGGAGGAACATGACAAAACAGACCATCTTTAAGAGAATAATATCGGTCCTCTTGATAGCGGTGCTTTTAAGTGCGGCGATATTCGGGATGTACCGTCACAATGTCTTTGCGGTATTTAATCCTGACAGCGCCATGAAGTATTCGGAGTACGCAGGAAGCCATACCATTGAGGATTCCACCCTGTTCTACGGCACCTGGCTCATAAGTCTTTCCGCCATGACGGATGAGCTCTATCAGAAGGCGGAAGAGAGTGCCTCGGAAACAAATCAGACGGAGATGTATTACAAATCCGAGCTGGCAGGGGGTTCCTGGTTCGATGTGACCGATGGAGAAGGCTTAAGCGACATCATGGGGACCGGAACGGTCATCGACGAGTCCGAGCTGGCGGATCTCTATGTGCAGTACCATGTGACCGCAGACGGGACGGTGACGGATGTAATGAACGAGTCGGAGATAAATCCCTTTGACATCCCCGATCCCTACAATCTGTCAAAGCTTCCCGAGCTTCAGAGCCTTTGGATACAGTACACCAATTCCGAGACTGCCGACGGCATCAGCGAAGAGGACTATCTTGAGAATAAGAATTCCGAAAATTCCGGAAACCAGCGTGTGGACGTCTACAATTACCAGATACTTACGTCCTTCTTCTCACTGGATCTCCGTGACAGCGAGACCGACGAACTGGATGCGGATCTTGCAAGGCTCTGGGCCTGCCATAAGTCCCTAAAGGGCTCCGGGCAGGACGAGGAGGCGGAGATACTCTACTCCCTTATGAAGAAGGTGGATTCCAAGAGAAGAGCCATTGTAATGGACAAGCTGGCGGGAATGGAGACCAATGCACTTGGTGTACTCACCTCCCTTGCCAACGGAAAGTATTACACCACCTTCGGGGATTTCGGAGATCCCGGCAGCAGTGATAATTCCACCGAGGTTCCTGATTTCCTGAGGGATCTGGAGGAGTCCGTGGATCACAGCTTTGAAGAGGATGACGACGGAAGCAATGAGTGGTGGGGCGCTCTCCAGGAGGAGTATGACGACCACGCCGATGATGATGACGACGAGAAGCCCAGTCATGTATTCCAGACCGACAGTTCACTTTTAGACGCTATAGCTGACGGCAGCTCAGCCTGCCAGAAGAGCTTAAATACCTACAATGCGGACGCCCTTACTGATGATGACTCTGTTCTCGGACACGCGAACTACGAGTATTCCTCCAGAGTTATAGAGGAGGCCTCGGCTGACGGAGCCGCAGGACCCATCAATTATCTCCGGGATGTCATGAATATCCAGGAGGGAACCGTTAAAAACAAGGACAGCGAGCTTACGCTCATCGACAGATCTTTCCTTAATCTTGCGGAGAGCAAGTATGAGGAGGAAGTCACATCCGGAGAAGGAGATGAGTACATGACCCTTCTGTCCCAGGGCGTAGGTGACGCTGCTGCGGAATCTGCTTTAAACACCCAGTTTGATAACACTGAGAGGAGAAGGTCGGAGCTGGAATTCCTGATAGACGCCTACAAACAGAGGGAAAGTGCTGCAAATGCCTATACCTATGTGGAGGGAGCGATAGAGTGGTCTGAGGGACTGTATCCCGGCATACCTCAGGATGAATTCTCAGCCAAGGCTACGGGATCCGTGGACAGCCATATCAAGTGGCTGAAGGATCTTAAGGACTCCATAAAGGCAGGTGATGAGAGTCTTAAGGACGATCTTGACAAATTAAAGGATAAAAAGGAGGACCTTCAGAAGCAGAGGGATTCCGCCCTTGATGATAACGATCTCGCCAGGGCCGCACAGCTTGATAAGTCCATTGAAGCTGTGGATCAGGATATAGCGGATGAAGAGGCGCGAAGCGGCAACAGCGATACCGATTCATTAAAGGACAATATCCTCTCGGATGCCCTGGATCAGCTTGCAAAGGATCCGGATGCCGATATTTCCGGAGCGGCAAATGCCCTTGCGGGAATGGGAGACAAGGACGCCGTGGATAAGCTTAAGGACAGGGCTGAGGATTCCGGAGCCTCCTCAGAGCAGCTGGATAATCTGGATGATGCTGCGGATAAGGCGGCAGAAGGCGGTGATGAGGCCGGAGGTGACGGTTCAGGAAAGGACGGTTCAGGAAAGGACGGTTCAGGAAGCGGTGGTTCCGGCGACAGGACCAGGATGAGTGAGAGCGACCTTCTTGACATAATCGGCAAGGATCTTAAGGACCTCAATATGAAGGAACTTGCCTACACCACAGCGGCTCTTTCCAGATTTTCCCAGCAGGGCTGCAAGGCTGCCGGCACTCTTGCGGGAAAGTGCACCGAGATCGGAAGAGAGACAGGAAATAAGTACTTCTACCAGAAGTATAAGGAAAAGACTCCCGAGTATATCAGTTTACAGACTCTGGGTGAGGTTTCCGAATACAGATATTATTACGATAACAGCAGAAAAGAAGCTACCATGACCCGGGGCGGAACCGTATATATCTTTGAGGCCAATTCCGACAAGGTAAATATGGCTGGAGCCGACAGTAACTTAAAGTATGCTACAGGTTTTTCAAAGTATCCCTACATTTCCGAGGATGACGCAGATGTGCTCTTTAAGTGTGAGGCCGAATATGTGAACGACACCTCTTATGCGGTATGCCTCACCGAGGATCTGGAGTCCAAAGCGGAAGAATTGTTAGCAGAGTTTACAGGAGAGTAAAGTGGCTGATTATCCAATTATCGCAGACGTCAGCAGTTTCATAGTAAAAACCTTAAGAGAGAAGATGTGTCCGGAGCCCATACCGTCTCCGAACAACATCGAGATCTCCTCACCTCTGTCCCAGGACGTGGACTATATCGTGGGTCTCTATCTATATGACATCATAGAGGATCTGCAGGTATCCAGCCCCAGGATGGTGGAGAGAGGAAGAGCTGAGCTTTCAAAGCCGCCAAGACCATATGCGCTCTATTATATGGTCTTTATAAACGGTTCCTCCCAGATGGGATTAAAGGCACCGGATATACAAAAGATCATCGGACGTGTGGCCCAGATAGTAAATGACCATAGTTCGGTGAGACCAAATGAACTGCAGAGGTATCTCACTGCCGATGAACCTCCGATAGTGCTGTCTCAGGCGAAGATAAGCCTGGAGGAGAAGGTAAGGGTGTGGCAGGCTATCAACAAGCCTTATCAGATAAGCCTGTTCTACAAGGCGGCACCCGTGTTCCTGTCCAGCGGAGAGGTCATTTCCACGCCTCAGGTTCTGGACGCGAGATTTTCTTTGCAGAATGTTTACGAAAGAAAGGAGGAAGAATAAGTAGATGGCTTCTGTTTTCGGTTCAAGGCTGGATCTTTTAGTCCGGCTTATAGACACTACAACGGGAGCTGCAGTAGAAGAGAGCAATGTCTTATTTTTGAGAGACGGGAGAGAGGTGCGGCCGGAAAGAAAGGGCAGAGGCACTTATATCTTCATCAACAGCGGCAGGGAAGATTTTCTTATGCGTGTTCGTGTGAAAGGCTTTGATGAGTATGAGACCTCCGTCAGTTATGAAGGACTGGACCCGAGTATTCCGGAATGCAATGTGTTCCTGATTCCATCAGAGAATACATCTAAGGGTGAAAAGCTTCTCGGACTCTCAGGCAATCTTCCTTTTCTTGAGTCATTGGAAGCGGTCAATCTGTCCAGGATCATCTGTTTCGCAAATGAATACGATCCCAAGGAGCTTAAGCTCGGGATCTTCGGTCAGATGGGAGGCAGGGTTTATCTCTACGATACCTTTTACGGTATCCCGGACGCAGATCGCGGAAGCTATGAAAGGATTGAGGTGTTGGATGAGATCACACCACAGTCCGTAAGATTACGGGATCCGCTTGAAAAGGAACTTGCACCCAACAGCCCTCTTATGCGTGTGGTTTTCGGTTCCGTTAAGGAAAACGGGGATTATTGCATAAGAGTCAGGGATGACGGCAAGGACGTGAAATATCTCCTCCGTTATACCGTAGGCGGCGAGGTAAGGTTCAAGACAGTGGATTTCAGGGATGTGGAGGACGTTGACCTCAGTGTCGTACCGGAGATCGATCCGGAGGTTGAGGCGGAAGAGTCTTCAGAAATCCCGGACAATGACGGAAAGGTTGGGGAATGATATGGCAATGGCAGTAAACATGGGAGCGCAGTGCTTATGTTCCTTCGGAACAGGACCGGCTCCTCTGAAGGTAACATCACAGACCAAGGTTTTGGAAGAAGGAAAACCGGCGGCAACGGTGCAGGACGCCCAGCCCATGAGCAATGTGGGGCCCTTCGGGATGTGCACCACGCTTTCGAATCCGCAGGTGGCCTCTGCAACAGCGGCGGCCCTCGGGGTACTTACCCCCCAGCCCTGCGTACCGGTGACCACGGGGATGTGGATACAGCCGAATACAAAGGTTTTGATAGACGGCAAACCGATCCTCACCCAGGACTGTAAGCTGATGTGTTCCTACGCGGGCCAGATAACTATTATGAGCCCCGGCCAGACCAAAGTAATGACGTAAATAAAACAGAAAGGAAAAACAATATGGCTGAATATTTTTCACCCGGTGTCTATGTGGAGGAGTACGATAATTCCCCCCGTAGTATAGAAGGAGTGGGTACGAGCACAGCCGGCTTCGTAGGCCTCGCTGAAAAGGGACCGGTTAGCGGTGCACCCCAGCTCGTTACCAATTTTAAGAGTTTCACACAGCAGTTCGGAGGATTCTTAAGTGAATTCGGATACGGAGAGTACAGGTTCCTCGCTAATTCAGTGGAACAGTTCTTCGTTAACGGCGGCACAAGATGCTACGTTATGAGAGTTGCCCCTCCCGATGCTGCATGCGCCAAGGCTGACATGGGGATCATGAAGGTAGAAGCTAAGAACCCCGGCGCCTGGGGCAACAAGGTTCAGATAACCATCAATACCGCGAAGAAGCAGAAGATGCAGCTCCTCGAGAAGAAGGAAGAGGGCTACAGGGCAAAGAGCACAGAGGGCTTCAGAGAGGGAGACATACTGGAGTTCGAGGGAACCTACACAAAGATCAAGACTATTTATGACAATATCGTGACCTTTGAGGACGAGCTTCCCGACGATGTGATCGATACCGCAATAGTACCCAAGGCTCTCCTGTATCTTATAACCGCTGATCTCGGGATCCGCTATGGAGACGAGGCAGAAGCTTATACAGAGCTTTCCTTCAATGTAGCTTCACCCAGATATATCGGTTCCAAGCTTGCAATGAGCGATCTCATCAATGTGGAGATCGAGCCCGTAGAGGAAGCCGTTAACCCCGTGGAGGAGATCCTGGGAGCAGGAGAATCCAGCGGAGTGTTCATGCTTGAGGGCGGATCCGACGGTTCTGTTTCAAAGATCACGGCTGCCACCTTTATGGGAGAGGACAACGGCCCCGGCAAGCGTACCGGAATACAGGCATTTGTTGAGAATAATATCGTAAGCATGCTTGCAGTTCCCGGCATCACAATGCCTGAGGTTATAGTTTCTCTGGTAAGCCACTGCGAGAATCTTAAGAGCCGTTTCGCAGTATTAGACATGCCTGCAGACCTTTACAAGACGGCGGACCTTATTGGTTACAGGAATATGATCGATTCCACCTACGCTGCGATGTATCATCCCTGGATTGAGGTATTTGACCGTTCCGCAAATAAGTCGGACTTCGTACCTCCTTCAGGAGCGGTAATGGGAGTTTATTCCAGAACCGACATCAACCGCGGCGTACATAAGGCACCGGCCAACGAGACGGTCTTCTGTACGGGTCTCAAGGTTAACTACACCAAGGACGAGCAGGATATCTTAAACCCCGAAGGAATAAACCTCATAAGGGCACTTCCCGGACAGGGCATCCGTATCTGGGGCGCAAGGACTGCTTCCAGCAACAGCGCATTCAAGTATGTGAATGTACGCAGACTCTTCATCTATGTAGAGGAGAGCATAAAGGCAAATACCAACTGGGTAGTATTCGAACCCAATGATGCTACTCTCTGGCAGAGAGTCAGCCTCACCATCACCGGTTTCCTTGATGGACTTTGGAGAAACGGAATGCTTGCAGGCGATTCACCGTCAACCAGCTATTTCGTTGAGATAGGTCCTGAGACCATGACGAGGGATGACATCATGAACGGTCGCCTTATCTGTAACATAGGTATCGCGCCTTCAAGACCTGCGGAATTTGTAATCTTCCGTGTAACGCAGCATACTGCCGAAGCAGGCGGCGGAGAAGAGTGATAGAAAGAGAGGAATAAAATATGCCAGCTGATACTTATACGAACGGAAAACAGTCTTTTTATCCGTTGACAAAAATGAATTTCCTCGTCTCTGTTTCGACGCTGGGAGGAACTGCAGCGTTCAGTGAAGTGACGGGAATAGAGAGTTCGGTGGATGTCATCGAATTCAGACAGGGTAACTCAGGTTCCCTGGCTCCGGTTAAGATCCCGGGACTTGTTAAGCACGGTAACGTTACTCTGAGGATGGGCTACACCATCGACAATCCTTTCAAGACATGGATACAGGAGTGCGTGAGTGAGACAAGAGGACAGATGCCGAGGTACGACGTGATCATCGAGCTTATCGATACAAATCCGGGCGCACCTACACAGACGATAACGTCCCTTCAGGGCACCAGAACCTGGACCCTCACAAATGCCTGGGTAGCAAAGTACAATGCACCCGACATGGA
>CADBTX010000296.1 GCA_902797705.1 uncultured Lachnospiraceae bacterium
AATCGTAATTGACCAGACGACCGGCTTGCCGGTCGGCGTGTCCGGCGAAGCCGGATTCTTGCGGATAATCTCCGCTTTCATCCGCAAAAAGTCATAGATTTTTGTTTTTCATCCGAAAAACAATAATCTGTGATATAATCCCTCATATGAAAACCTTAATAAGACCCGGAAAGACACTGTCTCCGGAAACTATTCTTTTCATACTGGCGGTACTCGGCAGCGCACTCTATATCTCCCTTATCTTTAACGACAATCTGTGGGTGGACGAGGCCTTTACGGCCTCCCTTATAAGGGGCACTTTCCCCGAGGTCATAAGAGACACCGTGAACGACACCCTCCCTCCCTTTTACAATATCCTGGGCTTCCTGGCGGTATCGCTCTTTGGCTTTTCCGCGCCGGTGCTGAAGTTCTGTTCCTGTCTACCAATGATATTGCTGCTTTTCTTCGGTGGAAGGAAGCTGTATTCCATAAGGGGCTTCCGCCCCGCCTTTCTCTATGAGCTCTTCCTAATGTCCATGCCCCATTTCATTCATTACGGTGTGGAGATAAGGATGTACAGCTGGGGCGTATTTTCCTGCGGCATGGCGGCTCTTTGCTTTCTCACCGCAGCAGAGGATAAAAAGGCCCTCCGGGACATGATGCTCTTCACCGTCTTCTCCGGCTACATCCACCACTTTGCCCTTGTTTCCTGCGGCATGCTCTGGCTCATACTGCTGCTCTGTCTTCTCCGGGGAAAAAGAACAGATGAACTTATTTCCGCCCTGAAGATGCTTGGGATATTCCTTATACTCTACCTTCCCGGCCTTATACTCAGCGCATGGCAGATAAAGAACGCCAGCTCCTATTTCGCCATGGCGCCTCTGTCAATCCGGAGTTTTATGAGCGATCTGCGCTTTCCCTTTGTGACAAACCTTACTCCCCTTTCCGCAGCCCTTCTTGTCTCTGTGATCTTTGCCGCAGCCTTCTCTCTTCTAAAGGACCGGGATGCCGGTACCCTGCAGGGGGTCATGCTGCTTTCCGTGCTGTACCTTACACTGCTTTTTGCATACCTTGTGTCCTTCCTTTTCGGAAGAAGCCTGTTTACCGCCAGATATCTGGTTCCCTCACTGTCGGTCCTGTGGCTCGGGGCCGCCATACTCTGGGATAAGGTCCTCTCTTTCTTTGAGGGCAGAAACTTCCTTACCCCGATATTGATAGCCCTGATCGCTTTGACCGGGGTCACGGGTTATCTTAATATGTTTAAGGAGGAATACTCCCCCGGAGCGGAGATCATGAAGGATTACTTCAGCGCGAACCTTACGGCAGACGACGCCTGCATCATAGATGAGGATGTTCCGGAAATAGGGATATGCTTTGACTATTATTTCCCGGAGCTTAAACGCACTGACTGGAAGAACGCAGATAAGATAAAAGGAAATCTCTGGTATATCGAAAAAAACGGCTCCGAAAACTCTGTTGAAAAGGCCGAAAAATACCGATATAATTTAAAATATATAAATGGCTTTTTCTTTGACCGCTATTCCTTCTCCCTGTACAGGGCTGAAAAAGAGGACAGAGATCAGGCCGGATTACCTTGAGAAGGGGGTGGACATATGGATGTGTCATCATTAGCAATGCCCGATATTGCCGGACTGTCAATGGTTCTAAAAAGAAATGAGACCCTGCAGGATGTGGGGACCGCTCTTCTTTCCAACGCTCTGAACGTTCAGGAGACCATGGGACAGGCTACCGTCAGTATGATGGAGCAGTCTGTTAATCCGACACTGGGCGCAAACATTGATATTCGGGCATAGGAACCGGTAAGGATATGACGCAGTCAGTCTGCGTCATATCTTTTTTTATGCTACATCTGCAATACAGCAGTAATTCCCATCTCCGCAACGGCTATGATTATCCCGATGACCATCGGCACCGTCCATACCGGAGGCCTCTTTACTACGGCTGTCCTTCCATCGCTTGTAATGACCTTCAGATCCTTTGCATGGAAGATCCTGTAGAGCCTGAACTGTCCTCCGGGCTCATTCTTTGCGATGAGCTTCAGCATGAAGACAGCAAGGGTGGTAAAGAGTATGGCGAGTATGGCATAAAAAGCAAATGTGTAAAGGATATCCTCTCTGGAAAAGGTGCTGTCATAGGCATCCGGCATATACTTTTCCAGAAGAAAGGCTCCCACCACACCTCCTAAATTTATCATGAAGTGTCCTATCATTCCGGGCCAGAGACTCCCGGTCACCTCATCCAGTATACCGAAGGCTACCCCCAGTACAAAAGCGTAACTCATCTGATTTAAATTGAGATGCATAAGGCCGAAGAGAAGGGCCTGAAGGATGATGGCGGAAAGAAGCCTTCCCGATTTCCTGAGTCCCGCATAGATAACTCCCCTGAAAGAAAGCTCCTCTGCAAGAGGTCCGATCACCGCCATGACAAGGGCCACGGCTGCAAAGGAACTGTCCTCATTAATGTACTCTTTTGCGATCCCCGCAGCCGCATTATCCGAAAACAGCAGGGAAATGGCATTCACAGCCGATACCAGGGGCTCAATGCACACCATGAATATGACAACAAAGACACAGGTGGAAAACTTGATCTTCCTGAAGCGGAAGATCTCTCCCACTTCGGAACCGCACACCGTGGCAATGATAAGCCCCGGCAGCAGAACGATGCTCTCACTCAGAATTATGTTCTGAAAAAGAGACAGCGAAACAGAGCCTCCGTTCCACGCAGAAATAGATACGAGAAAAGAGACTCCGAGAAAGATCAGCATTATCAAAGTAAAAGCTATACCGGATCTGACCGGCGTCATTCCTTTGATCTTCACTGGTTCATCATGAAATTGACAAGCTTATCGATATCTTCAGGCTCATAGGCAACGATCTCAAGCTCTGAAATGGTTCCGTCTGAAAAGATATTTGCCATTGAAACATACTGAGAGAGTTTGCTCTTTAAGTTAAGACGGTCGCCTTCTCCGGTAACGAGCTCAACCTTTCCCTTGCAGCTGTCTACCACCTTAAAAAACTTATCAATGTCTGAAATATTGGTTACTTTCATGATTATTATTTCTCCTTTCTGATAAAAATTGATCCACTATAGTTTAGCATTTTTTTAAAGTCTTGCAACCTCTTCTATTTTTTCAGTCGTGATCCTCACTTTTCCTTCTTTGAGAAGATGTCCCACAGCCCGCTTAAATGCTGCTTTGCTCATGTGGAATGTCTCCCTTATAAGTTCAGGATCCGCCTTGTCCGTAAAGGGTATGCTCCCTTCATGGGACTGAAGATAGCTAAGCAGCGTCCCGGCATCCTCATCCATCTGGAGATAGGCCTTTTTCCGTATGGACAGATCCATCTTTCCGTCCTCATGGACCTTTACCACCCTGGCATAAACCCTGTCCCCTTCCCGGACCTCTCCGCTGAAATCCTTCGCAGGGATAAGTGCGGAATATTTATCATCCACAGCCACAAAGGCCCCGAAATTCCGGCTTATCTCATATACGGTGCCCTGTACCTCGCTGTCCTCCTTATAGGGATGATCCGTGGAAAGATACTCGTATATCTTCATGGTAGCGGCGAGACGGCCGCTCTTATCCACGTACATTGCCGCAAGGATGTAGCTTCCCTCTTCCTTTCTATAGGTCTGCTCGGAAAAGGGGAGGAGAAGATCTCTCTCAAGGCCTATATCAAGAAATGCGCCAATCTTTGACACTTCCTTTATCTGTAAGCGCTGCACCTCACCAAGATGGATAAGGGGCTCAGCCGTAGTGGCAATAAGCCTGTCCTTTGAATCCCTGTAAATGAACACCTCAACAGTGTCCCCGGGACCCGCTCCCTTCGGGATCTGCTTTTTCGGAAGCAGCACTTCATTCCCGCCGGAGTCCGCACTTTCATCATCATCCGAAAGATAAGCTCCCTGGGGAAGTATCCTCACTATCTTAAGCTTTGCTTCTTTTCCCAGTTCAATCATTGATATCTAATCTGCTTCTTACTATCTGCTCCAGTATTTCCGCAGTGCCGTCTATCCCGAATTTCCCGGTATTTAAGAAGATATCCTTATGCACCGGATCATCCTGCATATATCCAGCATAGTGCAGATAATAATTATTCCTTGCCTTTTCGGCTCTGGGTATGGCCCGTCTTGCCTCGGCTTCGGTCATATTAAGGTAATCCACGCAGTTCTGCACCCTGTTTTCGATGGAGGAATACAGGTACACATGGAGAGCGTTCTCACGGTCCCTCAGAACGAAATCCCCGCAGCGCCCTACTATTATGCATGACTCTCTCTCTGCAAGCCTCTGTATTACATGGGACTGGGCCGCAAATATCTTGTCCTGCTTATTTCTGGGACCGTTTCCAAGGGGATAGAACTTATCAAAAATGGCATCCCTGCCCCCACCCTTCAGTTCCTCTTCCTCCAGCACCTCAGCTGCCGGGATCTGAAGCTCTTCCGCCGCCTTGTCCACCAGATCCCTGTTAAAATATTCTATACCAAGCTTTTCCGCAAGCTTCTCAGCAACGGGAAGCCCCGCTGCGCCAAACTGTCTGGCGATAGTGATAACGTAACTCATTCTCCAAGATATGCCTTTCTTATGGAATCATTATTCAAGAGTTCCTTTGCGCTTCCGGCAGAAGTGATGGCGCCGGTCTCCAGAACATAGGCCCTGTCTGCGATATTCAGCGCCTTCCTCGCATTCTGTTCAACAAGGAGCACCGTTGTGCCGTCCTCATGAACCTGCCTTATGATATCAAATACTTCATTGACCATAATGGGGGAAAGTCCCATTGAGGGTTCGTCCAAAAGAAGGATATCCGGCTTTGACATAAGGGCCCTTCCCATGGCCAGCATCTGCTGCTCTCCTCCCGACAGTGTCCCCGACAGCTGTCCTCTTCTTTCCTTAAGTCTGGGAAAACGCTCAAATACCATCTCCATGGTTGAAGCGATCTCTCCCTTGTCCTTTCTTGTATATGCGCCCATGCGGAGATTGTCTTCCACCGTCATGTCTGCAAAAACCCTCCGGCCCTCGGGAACCTGAGACAGTCCCAGTGCCACCCTTTTATGGCCGGGCACATGGCTTAAATCCCTGCCGTTAAATAATATCTGCCCGGACTTTGGCTCAATAAGCCCCGATATGGTATGCAGAGTCGTGGTCTTTCCCGCTCCGTTCGCACCGATAAGGGCCACGATCTCTCCCTTGTCCACGCTGAAATTTACGCCCTTTAAGGCCTGTATGACACCGTAATATACATTCAGATCTTTTATAGTTAAGAGCATCACTCATCCCCCAGATATGCCCTGATGACCTCAGGATTTGAAAGCACTTCCTTTGTTTCTCCCTGTACAAGAACCTTGCCGAAATTCAGTACCGTAAGCAGTTCGCATATTCCGGAGACCAGCTTCATGTCATGCTCTATGAGAAGTATGGTCATGTCGAATCTGTCCCTTATAAGACTTATGGTCTCCATGAGCTCCGCCGTCTCATTGGGATTCATTCCCGCTGCAGGCTCATCCAGAAGCAGGATCTTCGGCTCCGTAGCCATGGCCCTTGCTATCTCCAGCTTCCTCTGCTGACCGTAGGGCAGGTTCGAGGAAAGGATAAGTGCCACAGTATCCAGTCCGAAGACCTTCAGTATCTCCATGGCTTTCTCATCCATTTTTTTCTCAACGGACCTGTATCTGCCGCAGTGGAACATGGACTCAAAGGTAGAATAATTAAAGCTCCTGTGAAGAGCGGTCTTTACGTTATCAAGAACGGACAGCTGATGAAAAAGCCTTATGTTCTGGAAGGTTCTCGCTATCCCGTCCCGGTTTATCTCCTCCGTCCTGTGTCCGGTTATATCATTGCCGTCAAGGACGATACTTCCCCTGGTGGGCTTGTAAACTCCGGTAAGAAGGTTGAATACAGTGGTCTTTCCCGCGCCGTTCGGGCCGATGAGCCCGTAGAGCTGTCCCTTTTCTATGGAAAGGTTAAAATCCTCCACTGCATGGAGTCCGCCAAAGGTTATGCACAGATCTTTTACTTCAAGCAGCGCCATTTTTTAACCTCCTTCTCAGGCTGTCAATAAACTCCGTCCGCTTCCCGATAGCCTTGGGTGCCCAGTTTATTATCATAACGGCAATAAGGACTATGGAGTAGATAAGCATCCTGTATTTATTAAGCCCTCTCAGAAGCTCCGGAAGGAGATATAGGATGGCCGCCGCAATGACAGACCCTCTTATGCTTCCGATACCTCCAAGCACCACATAGACCAGTATCATTATGGACACGTTGTAGCCGAAGTACTGGCTGGTGGACTGAAGGGTGGCGATATTGTGGGAGAAGACGACTCCCGCCAGGCCTGCAATGGCTGCGGAAATAACAAAGGCCAGCATCTTGTAGCCGGTCACCGGTATACCGATGGACTCGGCCGCTATACGGTTATCCCTTATGGACATCACCGCCCTGCCGTCTCTGGAATCTATGAAATTCTGCACCACCACAAGGGAGAGGATAAGAAGTATGACTGCAATGGTGAAATTGGAATCATGGGGAGTCCCCGTAACTCCCATGGCGCCGTTTATCAGCACCTGTCCCTCCGGCTCCATGTTCAGCGCAGCCAGGCTTTCCAGAGAGATATGCACTCCCTTTGTATCCACTCCGAGATAGATGGCATTTATTATATTCTTTATTATCTCTCCAAAAGCCAGGGTCACTATGGCAAGATAGTCTCCGTTAAGCCGGAGCACCGGTATGCCGATAAGGAAGCCCATAAGTGCGGATAAGATAACTCCTATGACAAGAGCCAGCAAAAACCTGAGTCCGTCCGGGATCTTTCCCACGGTGAGAAGCGAAAAGAGGGCGCTGGAAAATGCGCCGATGCACATGAATCCCGCATGTCCGAGGGACAGCTCCCCGAGGATACCAACGCAGAGATTCAGTCCCACCGCAACAATGGCATAGTAGGTCATGGGAACCAGAAGTCCCTGAAGATGACTGGACATCATTCCTGTATGGAGCATGATCTCAAGCACTGCCCAGGCAACGATAACTATAAGATATGTGGTATATCTTCCGGCCGCAGCCTTTGAAAGATTAAAACGCTTAAACATGGCTGCCTCCCTTCAGACCTTCTCCTGGGATTTCTTACCCAGGATACCTGTAGGCTTAACGATAAGTACTATCACAAGTATTCCGAACACTATCGCATCCGACAGCTGGGATGAGATGTAGGTACGGCTCAGGATCTCGATTATGCCGAGGACTATTCCCCCTATCATGGCTCCGGGAATGGATCCTATGCCTCCCAGCACCGCCGCCACAAAGGCTTTGATACCCGGCATCGCTCCGGTATAGGGAGTGAGGGAGGGGTATGCGGATGCGAGGAGCGCCCCTGCCACAGCTGCAAGAGCAGAACCTATGGCAAAGGTAAGTGTTATGGTCTTATTCACATCTATTCCCATGAGCATGGCGGCTCCCCTGTCCTGCGACACTGCCAGCATGGCCTGGCCCTCCCTGGTCTTATGTACAAAGAGCTGCAGGAAGAGAAGGATGATAAGGCTGGCGGCTATGGTCACTATGGTGATCCCCTGTATCTGAAGCTTTCCGTCAAATAAGGAAAGTCCGCTCCAGGGAATGACAGAGGTAAATGACTTGGTGTCTGCGCCGAAGATAAGGAGCGCCAGATTCTCAAGAAAATAGCTTACTCCGATGGCAGTAATAAGGACCGCCAGAGGCGATGCCGCATTTCTCAAAGGCCTGTAAGCCACCCTTTCCGTTGTGACGCCGAGAAGGGTGCACAGCACCATGGCTAAGATGATGGCCGCAGCAGGCGGCAGTCCCAGATTCGAAGTGGCAACAAAAATGATGTAACAGCCCACCATAATAAAATCACCATGGGCAAAATTCAGCATCTTCGCGATACCGTACACCATGGTATACCCAAGGGCTATGATGGCATAAATGCTTCCAAGGCTTAAGCCGTTCACCAGCGACGTAAGAAAACTCATCATAAGTCTCCCCTATTTTAGAAAGAGAGCACCGGCGGCATTAACCGGTGCCCTTTTTGATCAACTGTGATTACTGTGCAGAAACGTAAGCGCCGTTCTGGATGGTAACGGCCTTCGGCTCCTTTGTGGGCTCGCCGCTTGCATCCCATGTCATTCCGGTACTTGTAAGACCGTCAAGTGATATCTCGGTCATTCCCTTCTTAAGTGCATCGCACATATCGGAAACGCTCATATCGGGAGTTACATTTTCCTTTTCAGCTGCAGCCTTGATGGCATATACAGCATCGTATGCGTCTGCCGCGAACTGGTTGGGAGTGATCTCATGCTTATCCTCGAAGGTAGCTACAAACTTCTTTGTCATATCATCCGTAGCATCTGCTGCGAAAGGAGTAAGAAGCATAGCGCCCTCTGCAAGGCTGGTGTCAAAGTTCTCAACACCCAGGATACCGTCAAGACCGTCACAACCGAAGAATACGGGCTTGTAACCCATGGTGTCGGCCTGCTGAAGTATAAGGGAAGCCTCGGTGTAATATATGGGAAGGAACACAAGCTCTGCTCCCGCATCCTTTGCCTTCTGGAGCTGTACGGAGAAGTCCGTCTTGCTGTCAGCCGTGAAAGCCTCCGCAGAAACTATTTCAAATCCCTGATTTGCAGCTTCTTCTGCAAATGTCTGGTAAATACCTGATGAATATACATCAGAGCTGTCATAGATAACGCCAACCTTTGAAGCAAGGCCGTTGGTTCCGATGTAACGCGCGGAAGCAGCTCCCTGGGCAGGATCGGAGAAACATACACGGAATACGTTGTCATATTTCACGCAGTCAACAGCGGATCCTGAAGGTGTGATCTGGAACAGATTGTCATTCTTTGACTCCTCTGAAACCGCAATGGAGCAGGCAGATGTAACGGAACCTACCAACATATCCATTCCCCAGTCCTTAAGAGTGTTGTAAGCATTTACGGATTTCTGTGCATCGAGCTCATCATCCTCGGACTTTATCTCAACCTGCTTGCCGTTGATACCTCCTGCAGCATTGATCTCCTCTACAGCGATCTCGGCTGCGTACTGAACTGCCTGGCCGTAAGCCGCAGCTCCTCCGGTAAGGGGTCCGATAACACCGATCTTGAAGGTATCGTCTCCTCCCTTGTTTCCGGCTCCGCCGCATCCTGCAAGCATGGATGCTGCCATTACAACAGTAAGTAACACGCTCAATAATTTTTTCATAATGTCATTCCTCCTTCTTCTGATACTCCGGACTTATCACCGGGCAGGGAAGAGCCAAACGTCCCCTGCTCGGGCGCAGGCCGCTCAGCTTCAGCCGATATCTTCATGCCGGCGGCTCCGCGATAACAACAAAGGGGCGATCCAATGAAGCGCCCCGTCGTGTTCCGTCCAAATCAGAGAGATTATAGCAACTCCCTACGGTTTTGTAAACCCCGAAACCTGTCATACTATCAAACATTCTTACCTGGAAAGGAGTCCCATCCCTACGCTGTAATGCTCTCCGTTCACCATACCCTTAAGCCACTCGTGCATGGAAACGCCGTCCACCCTTCCCGTATGGAAAAGCGGATTCCTGATGGCTGTGTGTATAGGGTAATCATTCAGATAGAAGCAGAAATCCCCTGTAAGGGAACTTAAGTCAAATACCATCTTCTTTAAGGCCTCCCTGAAATCACCGAGAACAATGCCGTCAACACCGTATTCATTCCCCCTTATGGAATTCCAGTATGATGACAGCACCTCATCCCGGCAGGAGCAGGTATAAAGGTACCTTATGCTGTCCCCGTACTCTCTGTACAGGGCGGTGAACCAGTCCGTCACAGGATTGTCACTTACCACCGCCTCATATATCTCCGGCTTTGCGTTCCATCTCTTCCTCATTATCTTCTTCCACTTGTCCCAGGGAAGAAGCGCACTGTCAGAGCATACGGTAACGTTCTGCCGGTCCGGATCATAGTGTTTCAGCACCTCTCCCGCCAGGGCAGCGACCCCGAAGCCTCCTGCGGAATCCCCGGCTATCAGCAGTTCCCTGGGCTCCGGAAACCTCTTCTTTATCTCCTCCAGCGCAATGGTGAAATTCCTGTAGCCCCTGAAATGCATGACCTTATCGGGATCCGACCTGTCGTAATAATAATCGCAGTCCCCGAGATGGAAATCGCCGGTGGAATAGGTTATGACAGCCATGTTCCAGTCGGCAAAATAATTCAGGGGATTCTGGTTTTCCGTGATCCCCTGATCTATATTCATAAATTCCGTGAACGGGCAGAGATTTGCCCAATAAAAACCCGGATCACCTTTAAGTACTCCCGCTGCTCCGGTTGGATGTGAGATGGTGTGGGCATCCCAGGCCACCCCGCCTCCCGCAAAGAAAATAAGGAGATTCCTCTGATGTCCCCTGGACAGATAGAAGTGCCAGGGGCATCCGTCTCCGGTGATCCCCCGTTCGTCCCTCACTCTGTACCACTTATTGTAACGCGGCCTGGTCTTAAGTACCGGCGCCTTATATCCCATTTCCCCAAAGCCTATCAAAGGTTCAGTCTCCTTGCTATGGCGGTCATAAGATCCCCGAATCCGAATATCACCACTCCCGCATCCAGCAAAAGATACAGGGTCACGGTGACTATGGCGGGATAGGGGAACCAGTTCATGGCCAGCCTGATAAAGATAAGCTGTATCAGCGCCATTATGGAATCCAGCATCAGATAGGATATGAATTCATCCGCATGAAGGCGTGTCGCCTTTGAAATGATAAGGGTAGCTATCATAAGGGCAAAAAGTATGCATGGTATGACCCAGGTCACGGACCACCTGTGCCATCCCGTCAGAAGATCCGTTATCAGTATGGCCGCGATCACTATGATGGTCTCCATGGTCACGGTCTTCAGCAGGTTGACCCTCAGAAAGTTTATTACAAAGATATCAGCCCAGATAAAGAATGCCGATATCTGGCATATCCTTATGACCGCATCCGCCTCGGGCACCATAAAGCCTATCATCCAGGTCAGGATCCAGAACGCCGCCAGTATGAAGGTCAGGATCTTCATAAAAGTCACGCTGGATATCTTTCTCTCCGGAAATACCGGAAAGCTGCTGCCGTCATGATCCTTATATTCCAGTTTCTTCTGGCACAAGGGGCAGGCTTTCTTTTTACCGTGTATATTGATCCTGCAATTAGGACAGTACTGCACCCTTATCCTCCTCATAATAATCATAATCATTGCTGGAGATCTCCACATCGATCCCTGCAGCTGTCAATATCCTGAAGAAATTCATCATGACACCATGGGTCACATAGGGACTCACCTCACCGAATACCATCTTGTCGCCAAAGGTGGAAACGCAGACCTGCTCTGAGGGCGCCGCCATAAAGGCGCTGAAATAGTCAATATAGCCGTCCAGTCCCTCCGGCATGGTGATCCTTCCCAGATTTGACATGGTACAGGTAACCCCTCTTCCGGCAGCCATGCTGAAAATGGAGATGCCTATATCCTTTATGATGAGAGGGATCATCTTCACCGCAAAATTATGTTCCAGAGCGGCATAGGAATTCATGTTGTCATTTATCTTTTCCTTTGAGAGCTGCTCGGTAAACGCACTCTTTACCTTGGGGATGATGCTCTCTATGGTCCCGTCATATTCCAGGGCATTAAAGCTTATATTGATAACGCTGAAGAAATTCCTGGCGGTGAAAGAATGGTAGAACTGCCTTAAATTCACGGGAACGCTGACCACGATGGGTCTTTTCTTCTGCCTTACGGTCATCCGCTTTATAGCGGCCTCGATATACACCGCCACGGAAAATACCCCCACTGTGGTGCCGTATTCCTTTGCCTTTTCAAGGAATTTACCGGCAGACACCACTCCCTCTATAAGATGGCAGCGCAGGTTCGGATCCTTTTCCTCATTCAGCTGCCAGGCTCTCTTTCCGCCCATTTCCTTTAACTGTTCGAGCCCCGCGCTCTTTTCGTAAAAGGTATCAAAGGCGTCCGCGCTGTTTTCCTGCATGGAGGATATGTCGTCATCAAAGCGGGTAAGGGGCAGGGAATGTCTGATCTCCAGATATTTCGCCACAAGGTGCTTTAAGAACATGAAGGCCCCGGTGCCGTCGGCAAGGACATGGAATACCTCCAGGTTTATCCTGTTCCTGTAGTAATTTACCCTGTACAGAAGATCTCGTTTCCCGGGAGAATAAAGGGCTTCCAGCGGGAACTCCCCCTCTTCCTCCACATGGGGCGCAATGTCCGCATCCTCCAGGTAATACCAGAAGAATCCGGGTTTTAACACAACATTAAAAATGGGAAACTCCGGAGCAACCTCTGAAAGAGCCTGCTCCAGCACTTCCTTATTCACATCCTCCTTAAGCACCGCCGTGAGCCGGAATACCCTTGTATCAGCTCCCTTTGCCTGAGAAGGGACTATCTTTGCCGCATTATCCAGTTTATACCATCGTGAAGACTTCGCCATATCAGACCATTATGAAAATCTCTGTCAAGCACCGGTGACCCGGAAGCCATCCTTATAATATATACGACTGCGAAAAGAAGGGCAATAACAATGATGACAGCATTAAAGACC
>CADBTX010000297.1 GCA_902797705.1 uncultured Lachnospiraceae bacterium
AAAAAAAGCAGACACCCGGAAAGGTGTCTGCCAGATATTTCCTTATAAATCCCTTCTCAGACGATATAGGGCTCTAAGGTCTTTAATACCGCGTCAACATTGTCCTCGGCATGGATATTGAGGTCAATGGGTTTTGAAAGGTCGAGACTGAATATACCCATGATGGACTTTGCATCAATAACATATCTGCCTGATACAAGATCAAAATCATAGTCGAATTTTGTGATCTCATTAACGAAGGATTTAACCTTATCGATGGAATTCAGGGAAATTTTAACTGTTTTCATATTGTACCTCCTGATTAGCAATTTCAATGCAATATTATCCTTTGTACATAATAAAGTCAACTATCAAACATCACGAAAAATTCTCTGTCTTTAGGGGAAGTTTCACATGAAAAAAAGAGTGGCCCTGCATAATCTGGGGTGTAAAGTAAATGCATACGAAATGGAGAATATGGCGGAGGCTCTTATTGCCGAAGGTTTTACCATTGTTCCCTTTGAGGAAAAAGCGGATTATTACATCGTAAATACCTGCTCCGTCACCAATATCGCGGACAGAAAATCCAGACAGATGCTCCACCGGGCAAAGAAGATGAATCCGGAAGGGGTTGTCATTGCCGTCGGCTGCTATGTGGATACCCATGGCAGGGAGGAAGTGATAGAGGACGAAATAGACATGGCGATCCCGAATTCGGAGAAATCCGGAGTGGCCGCGGCCATACATGCGTGGGAAGAGAGCCATGGGACGAAAGAAGATGATCCTTCAACGGAAAATGAAGGGCCCGGGATAAGAAAAGCCGAGGGGGCCAGGCATATTTCCGGAGAGGGGATCTACACCAGAAAATTCCTGAAGGTGCAGGATGGCTGTAATATGTTCTGCTCCTATTGTATAATTCCTTATGCAAGAGGAAGGATAAGGAGCCGCAGCATCGGGGACGTTCTCGCTGAGATAAGGGCTCTTACGGAAGAGGGATACCGGGAATTCGTGCTTACCGGGATACATCTGTCTTCCTACGGGAAGGACAGGCCGGATGAGGGGGAGGATCTCCTCCGTCTCATCAGGGAAGCGGACAGAGTCCCCGGGGTAAAGAGGATAAGACTCGGTTCATTGGAACCCCGTATAGTGACTGAGGGATTTGTTTCAGAGTTGTCAAAGATCCCTTCCCTCTGCCCCCATTTTCACCTTTCTCTTCAAAGCGGATCCGACAGGGTGCTGCAGAGAATGAACCGTCACTATACAGCGGATGAATACCTTAAAAGTCTGGAGATGCTTAGAGCAAGCTTTGACGATCCGGCCATGACTACCGATGTTATCGTGGGTTTTCCCGGGGAAACGGAAGAGGAATTTCAGGAGACTTTTGAATTCCTGAAAAAAGCCGGGTTTTACGAAACCCATATCTTTCCCTATTCCAGGAGGAAGGGGACAAGGGCTGACAAAATGGAGGGGCAGTTAAGCCGCAGTGTCAAGCACGACAGACTGGAGATACTGAAAAAACTGGATCTTGAAAACAGACGAAGGTATGAGGAACGCCGGATAGGAAAGGACGCAGAGGTACTTTTTGAAGAGGATAACAGGGGTTACACCAGAGAGTATATCCGTGTAAGATATCCCGGGGAGAGTGTGGAACCCGGTATGATCTTAAGGGGAAGGATAGAAGGGCGCGATGAAAACGGAGAACTGACCTTCGGGATCCGGGACAGATAAGGTGTCAATGCCCTGAAAGAGCAGGGCGGAAAACAGAAAGGGGCAGCGCAGGCAGGAAATGAAATACGTTAAATACACCATAAAAACAGTAAAGCAGGCAGAGGACATAATAGCAGCACTTTTAACGGATATCGATGTGGAGGGAGTGGAGATAGAGGATGCCTCCCTTCCGGATGATATCAGGGAGAACGGAACCTTTTATGATGTGCTGCCGGAAAATAACATACATGGAGATGACGCCTTTGTTTCATTTTTCATAGAGGAGTCAAAGAACAGGGACGGGATCCTCGGGGAAGTAAGCGATATGTTAAAAGATCTGGGAACC
>CADBTX010000298.1 GCA_902797705.1 uncultured Lachnospiraceae bacterium
GGTCAGTCCGGAAGGTATCTCTGACCTTTCTGCAATGGTTACCAGGCCGTGGGTATAGATATTGGGATCTGTTTCATTAGGCACTTCCTCGCCGTTTCCGATCACTACCCTGTCCCCGATCTTTGCGTCCTCGGCCACGATGCCTTTTTCTATGAGACAGTCCTCGCCGATGACCGTGCCGTTCATGATGATGGAATCCCGGATCACGGTGCCCTTGCCTATGGTGACGCCGCAGCCGAGCACGGAGTTATAGACCTCTCCGAAGATCTGGCTGCCCTCACCAATGATGCTCTTTTCAATGGCTGAGTCGCTGCCGATGAACTGGGGTGTAACGATCTCGCTCTTGGTGAAGATCCTCCAGTATTCCTCGTACAGATTGAATTCCGGAATGATGTCGATAAGCTCCATATTGGCTTCCCAATAGGAATTGAGAGTTCCCACATCCTTCCAGTAGCTGTTGTATTCGTAGGCGAAAAGCTTCTGTGACTTGTCGTGGCAATAAGGTATAACGTGCTTTCCGAAGTCCAGGCTGGACTGGTCTGCCAGAGCGAGGAGAGCATCTTTAAGAACACTCCAGGTGAAGATGTAGATACCCATGGATGCCAGATTGCTCCTGGGATGCTCGGGCTTTTCTTCAAAATCCGTTATCTTTCTGTTTTCGTCGGTGATGACAATACCGAAGCGCTTGGCTTCTTCCATGGGAACAGGCATGGCGGCTATTGTGACATCCGCATTATTTTCCTTATGGAAGTCAAGCATTACCTCATAATCCATCTTGTAGATATGGTCTCCCGAAAGGATCAAAACATAGTCGGGATTGTAGCTCTCCATATACTCGATGTTCTGAAGTATGGCATTAGCGGTTCCTGTGTACCATTCACTGCTGACATTCTTTTCGAAAGGGGGCAGTACAGTAACGCCGCCGATATAGCGGTCCAGATCCCAGGGGGTTCCGATACCGATATGGGAATTGAGTTTAAGGGGCTGATACTGGGTGAGAACTCCCACGGTGTCAATGCCGGAATTAATGCAGTTGCTTAAGGGGAAATCAATGATCCTGTATTTCCCGCCGAAAGGTACTGCCGGCTTTGCCATATGGGTAGTGAGCACTCCGAGTCTGCTTCCCTGTCCTCCTGCCAGAAGCATGGCAATTATCTCTTTTTTGATCATCCGCATCACCTCTTTTTCTAGAGTTAGTATAAAAACGATTATACATCTATTTGAGAGGTTTGTGTATATTTTTTACAAAAAAGAATAAAATTTCGACTATTTTTTGTAAGATGCAACAAATAGATCGGAGCAGCCGGAGAAAAAGGGGAGTCAGATTAACGGTATGACTGTTGTTTCAGTTCCGAAGAGGAGGACAGCTTTCGTTCCACGTCCTTCATGACGTACAGGAAGGCAAAGAAAGAGAAGACTCCTGCTGTCAGCCAGGCAGCGGGGTCGCAGAATACAGCGAGAAAATAGCTGTGTACATTCATTGAAAGTATTGCGCAGCCGAAACGGGTGATGAATTCCACTATGCCGCAGATCAGAACCAGCAAAGCATAGCCGCAGCCCTCCATGGCGCTCCTGTAGATAAAGATCATACAGAGAGGGATGTAGAAGACAGCGCTTAAGATGGCGTAGGTCCTGGCCCAGGGCAGAAGCTCCGCAATGGAGGTATCTCCCGAGAAGAATACGGAGAGAAAGAAGGGCAGCAGGGTCATCAGGAGTATTCCGGAGATTATGGAATAAACGGCGCCGATCTGAATGGCTCTTTTGGTACCCTCCTTAAGCCTTGAGATATCGCCTTTTCCGTAATTCTGGCCGCAATAGGTGGCCATGGTCTGACCAAGGGAGAACATGCCCTCCGTAAGCAGCATGGAAACCTTGCTGGCAGCGGTAAAGGCGGCAATGGCTGTGGAGCCGAAGATATTGATGGCTGTCTGCATGATCATGGTGCCGGAAGCCGTCACTCCGAACTGAAGAGCCATGGGAAGCCCCATCCTGAGCTGGTTCCCTGCGGTCTTCGAATCTATTCTCCACTGATCGGCCCGGGGCACCAACAGTTTTACCCGGGCTATGATATAGAAAAGACACAGCACTGCGGAAATGCCCTGAGACAGCACAGTGGCCAGAGCGGCTCCCGCAGTCCCCATCTTAAAATGCACTATCAGCAATATATCAAGGCCGATATTCAGTATGGCTGAAAAGACCAGGAAGAACAGAGGCGCCTGACTGTTCCCCACCGCCCGGAGATAGGCGGAGAGAAGGTTGTACATTATGCAGGCGGAAAGGCCGGTGCATATGATGGTGAGATAGCTTCTGGCGTCCCCTATGATATTCTCCGGAGTGTTCATCATGGTCAGGAGGCTGTTGACTCCCAGGGAAGAGGAAATGGACAGTGCCGCGGCAATGATAATGGTCATGATGGTGCCGGTGGCAATGCTCTGCTTTACTCCCTCCTCGTCGCCTGCCCCGAATTTCTGGCTTGTAAGGATGGAAAAGCCGGAAGTGATACCCATGGCAAAGCCCATGAGAAGGAACATGATGGTGCCTGTGGAACCAACAGCCGCAAGGGCGTCAGCCCCTACAAAGCGGCCTACGATCACGGTGTCCGCCATGTTGTAGAACTGCTGGAATAGGTTTCCTGTGAAAAGGGGTATGGTGAATTTTATTATATGGGGAACTATGGGTCCCCTGGTCATATCCTGCTGCATGTCTGACTTACCTGTATCTGTCCGGACCCTTCGGTTCCCGAATAGTTACACACTTTCTTCATTAAAATGATAATCAACCCCTCTTCAAGACCCCGGTTGCCCCACGTCACATGGGAGGTTCCGCTTAGTGCTGCTTCGTTCCCGACCTGACACGGTTCACAGATTCCCATTGCA
>CADBTX010000299.1 GCA_902797705.1 uncultured Lachnospiraceae bacterium
CCCAGGGCCTGTACACACAGGCTGTGAGCTTTATGATGGAATTAACGGCGACACTTACAACTGATGAAGATAGGATGAACAGCCCCTTTTTTTTATCGATGCACCAGTAGATAAAGGCGGGGAACACCATGAGATAAGCTGTGGCAAAGTGTGATATCCACAGCATGAAAGGTGTCCATGCATCACCAATGGAGTTTCTGAAATCCTGAAGGAAAAGTAAGTAATCGATGTCCATATCCTGCTCCTTTATTTGAACCTGTAATTCTGAACCTTTTCGGACAGATCCCTAAGCTCCTCCGGAGTAAGCTCCGGAAGCCGTTCCAGTTTGTCAAAAAAAGCCGAGAGTGTTTCCTGCTGCCTTATGGACAGGATCTCGTTATAATAATTAACCACTACCGCTGTGAGCATTGCTATGATTATGGAGGAATAGATGGTCACCACAACGGAGATCAGCTTCGCCAGCGGCGTATGGACCACGATATCCCCGAATCCTGCGGTGGATACAACTGCGTAGCAGTACCAGATGGCATCTTCGAAGGTTGTTATCCCGGGTTCAAAAATAAGTATCAGAAGGGCGCAGATGAAAACGAAGATAAGATAGGAATACAGCAGTCTGTTTGCGCCTGTTTCCCTGAAAATAAAGCGAAGTGTTTTTATCTTTAACATGATTCCCCCTTATGCTGCCTTTTTTGGCGCTTTTAATCCATTATAGCCCCCGGTGGGGATTATTTCATTTATTTCGGGTGTTATTTTGGATTTTTTTGCTGTCATTAAGTATAATCCCTGTCAGAGGGAGTTTTTGCCGGATACTTTAGACAGGGAAGACCGGTTCTTTTGGAGGAAAAGAAATGACCAGGATAGTGAACGATGCGAAAATAATGGTTCTTACCGCACTGCTTGGCAGTGCAGCGGGTCTTGTTATATGGTGCTTTCTTAAGGCGGTGAGCATATGTTCCGTTTTTTTATGGGAAAAGATACCGGATATCACCGGAATATCCTTCATTCCGCTGGTTTTCTGCGTGCTTTTCGGGCTGGCGGTAGGTGTGCTCCACCGGAAATACGGAGATTATCCCGAGGAATTAAGCGAGGTGATGGGAAAGATCAAAAAGGACAAGTATTACGATTATCATCCGATAGCCGTCATGATGATCTGCGCCTTTTTCCCTCTTGTTCTCGGTGCGAGTGTGGGCCCCGAGGCGGGACTCACCGGTATTGTGGCAGCTCTCTGTTACTGGATCGGAGACAACGTATCATTTGCGAAGAGTAACGCAGCGATGTTTTCGGAGATAGGCGAAACCGTTACTCTGGGACAGCTTTTCCATTCGCCTCTTTTCGGTATCCTGGCTGTGGAGGAGGGAGATGAGGGATCGGATGAAGGGGGCAAAGCATCCCTGTCCCGGGGAAATAAGCTCCTTCTTTACGGTATTTCAGCGGGAACCGGTTTCCTCGTCGTGGGCCTTATGAATCGTTTGCTCGGACCCGCAATGGAGGGATTTCCGTCGTTTTCGGGGGTAGCTCCGGTGAAGGAGGACTATTTCTCCGCATTGATCTATATCCCTGTGGGACTGATAGTATTTCTTTTCTTTGAGCTCTGTGAAAAGCTCACGGCGAAGATCGCCGGGAAAACCCCTGTGGTCATAAGGGAAGTGATCTCCGGAACCCTGGCAGGCATTATGGTGCTTATCTTTCCTGTTGCAATGTTCTCAGGGGAAGAGGAGATGGCGGAGATGATGGGGACCTTTACTGCTTATACTCCCCTGTTTCTCGCCGGCATTTGTATCGTAAAGATCCTTATGACCACTTTCTGCATCAATTTCGGGATGAAGGGGGGACATTTCTTCCCTCTGATATTCTCCTGCACCTCCATGGGAATGGCTCTGTCAACACTTATCTTCACTTCGGATCCTATGTCGCATGCGGCTTTTGCCGCTGCAACAGTGACGGCCACGGTTCTTGGAGCCCAGATCAAAAAGCCCTTTGCAGTGTCCTTGCTGCTTCTTCTCTGTTTCCCCTTAAATACCCTTTTCTGGATATTCTTCTGCGCTGCTGTGGGTGCCCGGGTTATGAAGCCCCGCCCCTCTGACGCAGCATGATCTGTGGTGGTGACAAGATCTTTTGACCCCAAATCATGGAATAAGACACGTAAAATCCCTGATATATTGACAGAAAGTAAACAATCGTTTACTCTAATTTGAGACACGGATCTGTATACTCGTAAACGATTGTTTACTTTTCTGGGGGATGGCTTGAATAACACGAAGGAAAGGATACTGATGGTCTCTCTTAAGCTTTTTGCAGAGAGGGGCTTTGATGCGGTAAGTACCGGCATTATCGCGGAAAAACTGGGTATAACCAAGGGCGCGCTTTACAGGCACTTCCGGAGTAAAAGAGAGATATTTGACTCCATAGTGGAGAGAATGTATGAGTACGACAGCGGCAGAAGATGGCAGGATGATCTGAAGCCGGAGGGAAGTGCCGGGGTCCCGGGGTTCGCAGCATATGTGCTCCGCCAGTTTGATTTCTGGACGGAGGACGAATTTGCTCTCTATTTTAGAAGGATGGTTTCCTTAGAGCAGTTCAAGAGCCCGGAGATGACGAAGATGTATCAGGATGTTATAGCTATGGGCCCGTTTAAGTATCTGTCCTTCCTAATTTCCGACATGATAAAGAGCGGCCGGATGAATAAGAGGGCGAGAGATATGGGGGCCCCGGCCCTTGCACTGGAATTATATTCCCCGCTTTTTCTATCCATCAGCCTTTCCGACGGAGGAGGGGACAGGGAAAAGCTGAAAGAGGATCTTATTATTACGGTAAGGGGATTTCAGCAGAGATACAGCTGATCCCTCAGGTTAAGGAAATCTTCCGTCTCCCTTTTTGTTTCCTTAATGAAAAAATGTTATTATGGGTTCTATGAAAAAATGGACAGGGTTAAAAAGAATATTGCCTCTTCTTTTAAGCTGCACCCTTGTGTTTTCCACACCGGTGTATGCTTCTTCTGACAGGTTTACCATTTTCAGGGTTCCCTGTTATGACGGTTTCAAGTCATATGAGAGGGGTATCCTTGAAAACGGAAGATGTATCTTTCATAAGAATACCAGGCAGTATGAACTTCAGAAAATGGCCCAGTCCACAAAGACCGGTTTCCGGATGGTAAACCGGCGCTATCTTGTTGCCGTGGGTTCCCGTTTTACCGAAGATATAGGGCAGTATGTCACCATAGTACTAAAGAACGGAAAGAGGATACCCTGCATCGTTGGGGATCTGAAGGCCGATAAGGACACCGATGAGTCCAATACCTTCACAAAAAACGGCTGCTGCTCCGAATTTATCGTAGATATAAGAAGACTCGGTGAAGACCTGAAGGATGGAGGGGATATCTCCGAGTACAAGCAGTCATGGGATTCTCCCGTGTCCGCCATCATAGTTCACGATCAGAACGTCTTTTCCGACACCGAATAAATCCCTACATAGGCTTCCCCCTTTTTGGGGCAAAACATTCCGGTGGAATGTTTTGAATGGCGTTTAGCAGTGCTATGCACTGCTGCCATCGGTAAGCTGTCAGCCCGAAGGGCTGACTGATGAGGGTTAGAACTCATCCCCTCAAAATTAAAGCACAGAACAAAACCACAAAATCCCACAAAATTCTCCTTGACAAACCACATAATATCAAATATAATCCAACAGAAAGCATTTTTGGTGGACTTATACCTGTTTGATGACCTGGATGTTTGGGGCTGCCCTTTGGCGGCTTCTTAAGAGATGCAAGCATTTGAAAGGATCAAATGAGGGATATGAGTACATTCAATACCACGCGTACCGCGAAATCTCCGCGTATAGACGGTCTTATTAAGGAACTGTATGCAAAGATGCCTGAAGTAGAGGCTGCAAGAGCGGTTCTTATCACTGAAAGCTACAAAGAGACCGAAAATGAGCCTATGGTGATGCGGAGGGCACATGCTTTCGAGCACATCCTCGATAATATTCCCATAATAATCAGAGATAACGAGCTTATAGTCGGTTCCACCACCATTGCCCCCAGGGGCTGCCAGACTTACCCGGAATTTTCCTATGCCTGGCTGGAGCCGGAGTTCGAGACTCTTGACAGCCGTGAAGCAGATCCCTTTTACATTTCCGATGAAACAAAGGAGACCCTTAAAAAGGTGCATCCTTACTGGAAGGGGAAGACCAGCAGCGAGCTTGCGGAGTATTACATGACTCCTGAGACCAGGATGGCCATAAAGCACAATGTTTTCACCACGGGTAATTATTTTTACAACGGGGTGGGACATATCACGGTTAAATACTGGGAGATCCTTGAAAAGGGCTTTGAGGGTAAGATCCGCGACATAGAGGAGGAACTCTCAAAGTGTGAGATCACCGACGGAGACTATGAGAGGAAGCACTACCTTCTCAGCGCCATGATCATAAGCTGCAGGGCTGTGATCCGCTATGCGGAGCGATACGCTGCCCTTGCGGAGGAAATGGCTGCAAAGGAAGGGAACGAGACTAGACGTAAGGAACTTAAGGCCATAGCCGCAAACTGCAGGAATGTGCCGAGAAAGGGTGCGGGGAGCTTCTATGAAGCCTGCCAGTCATTCTGGTTCCTTCAGCAGCTGATACAGCTGGAATCCAGCGGACACTCCATATCTCCCGGACGTTTTGACCAGTATATGTATCCCTATTACAAAAAGGATCTTGAGGAAGGAAGGATAACAAGGGACCAGGCCCAGGAATACCTTGACTGTGTATGGGTCAAGTTCAATGACCTGAATAAGTGCCGTGACGCGGCTTCGGCCAAGGGCTTTGCCGGTTATTCACTTTTCCAGAATCTGACTGTCGGCGGTATGACGGTGGACGGAAAGGACTCCAGCAACGATCTGACCCTCATGTGCATCTGGGCTGAGGACAATGTCCATCTTCCGGCGCCCTCCCTGTCCTTAAGGGTGTGGAATCTCACTCCCGCTGAGGTTATGAGGGAAGCTGCGGCTCTCACCAGGACCGGAATGGGAATGCCTGCATACTATAACGACGAGGTGATAATCCCCTCCATGATGGCAAGGGGCATCAGCGAAGCGGATGCCAGGGATTATGACATCATAGGCTGTGTTGAGCCCCAGAAGGGCGGAAAGACCATGGGCTGGCATGACGCCGCTTTCTTCAATATGTGCAGGCCCCTGGAATTTGTCTTCTCAAACGGCTATGAGGATGGAGAAAGGGTCAGCATACAGACCGGGGAATTAAATGAGCTCAAAACCTTTGAGGATTTCTGGGACGCCTATAAAAAGCAGATGGATTATCAGATAAAACTTCTGGTGAATTCCGATAATTCCATAGATCAGGCCCATGCGGAAAGAGTGCCCCTGCCATGGCTGTCCTGTATGGTGGATGACTGTATAAAGAGAGGACTTACCACGGAGCAGGGCGGAGCCGTGTATAACTTTACCGGGCCCCAGTGCTTCGGTATCGCGAATGCGGCGGATTCTCTCTACGCCATAAGGGAGCTCGTGTATAACAGGCGTTACATAACTCTTGAAGAGTACAGAAGGGCCATGGTCCTTAATTTCGGCAAAGGCCTTGACGCCGTGTCCACAGCCAATATTGCTTCGGCGGTGGCAAGGGAGATGACAAGAGACGGGAAAACGCTTTCTGAAGATGAGATCGCCCTGATAATAGCTAATGTCCGGAAGTCTGTTACGGATGAGGACAGGAGGAAGTTCCAGGCTCTTCTGGATGAGATAGATGCTCTTCCGAAGTACGGAAATGACATTGAGGAGGTGGATTTCTTTGCCAGGGAGACGGCGTATCTATATACAAAGCCGCTTAACACCTATAAGAATCCGAGAGGCGGAGTTTTCCAGGCCGGTATCTACCCTGTTTCCGCAAATGTGCCTCTGGGAGAGCAGACCGGAGCCACTCCTGACGGGCGTCTGGCCCACACTCCGGTGGCGGACGGCATAGGCCCCATGGCGGGGCGCGATGTGAACGGCCCCACGGCCACGGCTAATTCGGTGGCCCGCATAGACCACGGCATTGCCTCCAACGGGACCCTTTTGAACCAGAAATTCCATCCCTCCGCACTGCAGGGGGAGAAGGGACTTGCGGACTTTGGAAATCTAATACGGACCTATTTTGACAATAAGGGCATGCATATGCAGTTCAATGTCATCGATAGGGAGACCCTTATTGACGCCCAGAAGAATCCCGATAAATACAGGGCTCTGGTGGTGAGGGTGGCCGGATATTCCGCTCTTTTCACAACCCTGTCAAAGAATCTTCAGGACGACATCATAAGGCGTACCGAGCAGACCGCTATTCTGGAGTGAGTATGGAAAACTATCTTGATACAAAGGGAAGGATATTTGATATACAGAGATATTCCGTCCATGACGGCAGAGGGATAAGGACCATAGTATTCCTCAAGGGATGCATACTCCGCTGCCGCTGGTGCTGCAATCCTGAATCCCAGAGCTACGAGATCCAGGAGATGAAAAGCCCCGACGGAAAGATAAAGGTCATGGGAAAGGATGTGACGGTCCGGGAGGTGATGGAGACCGTTAATAAGGATTCCAGATACTATTTCAGGAGCGGCGGCGGCATCACCCTGTCGGGGGGAGAAAGCCTGCTGCAGCCTGAATTCGCGAGAGATCTTTTCCGGGCCGCAAAGGACAGGGGATACACCACGGCTCTTGAGAGCATGGCGGGAGTCAGCTATGACCGGATAGAGATGGTGCTTCCCTACCTTGACCAGTATCTTATGGATATCAAGCACACGGATCCTGAGAAACACCGGAAATTCACCGGGAAGGAAAACAGCCTGATGCTTGAGAACGCAAAGAAGGTGGCCTCTTCCGGACAGACGGAGCTCATAATCCGCACTCCGGTCATTCCGGGCTTTAATGATACCCCGGAGGAGATAAGAGGGATAGCTTCGTTTGCGGCGACGCTTCCCGGAGTAAAGATCATGCATATACTTCCCTATCATCGTCTGGGCTACGACAAGTACATCGGACTCGGTCGGGAATACACAATGGGGAATGCAGAACCTCCAAATCAACAAAAAATGGAAATCTTAAAATCTATTGTTGAATCATGTGGTTTAACGTGTGTAATCGGAGGATAAGGTAACGGCAGCTGTTTTACGGCTGCCGTTCTTTTTAAATTACCTGTTGACAGATGTGGTTTTATGATCTATAATCGGTCACAAAACAACATACATCACAGGTAAAAGTCCAAAAAATCAAACAAATAACACATCAGACATTGCATATAAGGAGGCTTATCTTATGCAGAACGAGTTTGAAATCAAGAAACAGATCCTGGATATAGGAAAAAGGATCTATAACAGGGGGATGGTTGCGGCCAATGACGGTAATATCTCCGTTAAGCTCAATGACCACGAGTTCTTATGTACTCCCACAGGCGTATCAAAGGGATTTATGACCCCTGAGATGATCTGCAAGGTTAATGAAAAGGGTGAGGTCATTCAGGCTACAGCTCCCTACCGTCCTTCATCAGAGATAAAGATGCACATGAGGGTTTATGAAAAGAGGCCCGATGTAGGTGCAGTGGTGCATGCGCATCCCACCTTCGCTACCAGCTTTGCAATAGCGGGGATACCTCTTACACAGCCCATAATGCCCGAAGCTGTGATCTCTCTTGGCTGCGTTCCCATCGCCAAGTACGGCACGCCTTCGACAAATGAGATCCCCGATGCGGTAGAGGAATATCTTCCCTACTTTGACGCGGTTCTTTTGGAGAGCCACGGAGCCCTTTCCTATTCGGTAGATCTTACTCAGGCATACTACAAGATGGAATCCCTTGAGTTCTACGCAGAGCTTCTCTATAAGTCAAGGATGCTTGGCGGTCCCAAGGAATTCGATCAGAAGACGGTTGAAAAGCTTTATGAGATCAGAAGGAAGATGGGTCTTCCCGGAAAGCATCCCGCTAACCTCTGCCAGAATAAGGGTGGCAGCAACTGCCATAACTGCGGTAACGGCTGCGGCAGCGTTTCAACAGGTGGAAGCAGCGAGGCAAATGCAGATCCCGCACTTATTGCAGAGATAACCAGAAAGGTTATGGAACAGTTAGGGAAATAAAGAAAGGAAGCATGATGGCAGTAGACGAAAGAATGGTCCGTGACATCGTGCAGGAGGTCGTGGCAAAAATGCAGATCTCCGGAGATGCGGGAAAGATGCACGGTGTATTCGCCGACATGAACGAATGCATCAGCGCCGCGAAGGAAGCGCAGAAAAAGATCCGCGTCATGTCACTGGATCAGAGAGAAAAGATCATCTCCATCATAAGGAGAAAGATAAGAGAAAACGCAGAAACCCTGGCCCGTATGGGAGTTTCGGAGACGGGAATGGGAAATGTGGGGGATAAGATCTTAAAGCACCATCTGGTAGCCGACAAGTGTCCCGGAACAGAGGACATCACTACGGTGGCCTGGAGCGGCGACAGAGGACTGTCCCTTACGGAAATGGGACCCTTCGGGGTGATAGGAGCCATCACACCCTGCACCAACCCTTCGGAAACGGTGCTCTGCAATGTGATAGGCATGCTGGCCGGAGGGAATACGGTGGTGTTCAATCCCCATCCCAAGGCCGTGAAGACCTCCATTTTCGCCATAAACCTCTGCAACGAGGCTTCCCTTGAAGGGGGCGGACCGGACAATATAGCCTGCACCTGCGAAAAACCCACTATGGACAGCAGTGCGGTAATGATGAAACATCCGGACATCTCACTGATAGCCGCTACCGGAGGCCCCGGAGTGGTGACGGCGGTGCTCTCCTCCGGAAAGAGAGGCATCGGCGCCGGAGCCGGAAATCCTCCCGCCCTTGTGGATGAGACCGCGGACGTGAGACATGCGGCAGAAGCCATAGTAAACGGCTGTACCTTTGACAACAATCTTCCCTGCATAGCAGAAAAGGAGATCGTCTGTGTAGAGTCGGTGGCTGATGAACTGATGCACTACATGCTGACCGAGCAGGGCTGTTACCTTGCCAGCGAGGCCGAGCAGCAGGCCCTTATAAAGAGGGTAATAGATGAAAAGGGTTCACCCATGAGGGACTGCGTCGGAAGAAGCGCAAAGGTCCTTCTCGGAATGATCGGGGTAACGGTGCCGGAGGATATCCGCTGCATAACCTTCTTCGGTGAAAAGGAGAATCCGCTTATCAGTACGGAACTCATGATGCCGATCCTCGGAGTGGTAAAGGCAAAGGATTTTGATGACGCCGTGGAAAAGGCCGTGTGGCTTGAGCATGGCAACAGGCATTCGGCACATATCCATTCAAAGAACGTGGACCATATAACACAGTACGCCAGAGCGATCGATACGGCCATACTTGTAAAGAACGGCCCCAGTTACTCGGCGATAGGGTTCGGAGGAGAGGGCTATTGCACCTTCACCATAGCAAGCCGGACCGGAGAGGGACTGACAAGCGCTTCCAGCTTCACAAAGAGAAGAAGATGCGTGATGGTTGACAGTCTCTGCATACGATAAAAGAAAGGAGAGACAACTTTAATGTCAGTTAATGCCAATGATATAGAAGCCATAGTCCGTCAGGTATTGAGCACCATGGACGGCAAGGGAACCGCATCTCCGGCTCCCTATGTATCCGGCGGAAACGGCGGCGGATATGATATCCCGAAGACCGCCCACTGTGCATTCCTCACAGACTTAAAGCACTTTGAGATAAAAGAATTCCCCATGCCTGAAGTGGGAGATGATGACATCCTGGTGAAGGTGGAAGGCACAGGTATCTGCGGAACGGATGCAGCTGAGTACAAATTCGATCCCTTTAAGTACATCCCCATCAATCTCGGACACGAGGGAACGGGAACGGTAGTAAAGGTCGGAAAGAATGTAAGCCGTGATTCTGCAGGAAAGCCCTTAGGCTTAGGAGATAAGGTCGTTACCTGCATGATCTTCAAGGATGATCCCTCGATCACCATGTTCGACTTAAATAAGCAGAACGTGGGCGAGGCAGATGTATACGGTCTTATACCGGATGACGAGAGACATCTCACAGGATGGTTTTCCGATTACATCCTGATCCGGGGCGGATCCACAGTATTCAACGTATCCGATATGGATCTTGATTCCAGGATACTGATCGAGCCCAGCGCGGTACTGATCCACGCGGTAGAAAGGGCGAAGAGTACCGGAATACTCAGGTTCAATTCAAAGGTTGTGGTCCAGGGCTGCGGTCCCATCGGTCTTATCTGCGTAGCGGTACTCCGGACCATGGGTATCACAAATATCGTAACGGTGGACGGAAATGACCAGAGACTGGAGTTCTCCCATGAGATGGGTGCCACAGGTCACGTAAACTTCATGAACCATAAGGGTATCGAAGCCCTTACGGAAGCAGTGAAGAAGGAGTTTGGCGGAGATCTGGCGGATTTCGCATTCCAGTGTACAGGTTCACCTGCCGGACACAGCAATATCTATAAATTCATAAGGAACGGCGGCGGGCTTTGCGAGCTTGGATTCTTTATAAACGGCGGTGACGCCACCATAAATCCTCACTTCGATATCTGCTCAAAGGAGATCACAACGGTAGGCTCCTGGGTTTACACCTTAAGAGATTACGCTACCACCTTTGAATTCCTGAAGGCAGCGAAGAGGGACGGGATCCCCATGAGCAAGCTTATAACACACAGGTTCGATCTCAAGGATATCAACGAAGCCTTTGAGACAAATATAGCCCAGAAGGGTCTGAAGATCGCCGTAATGAGCGGCAGATGACAGCGGATAGGTAACCATCGGAAGAGAAAGGGAAGACAGGAAAGATATGGAAGAAGCAGTAGGGATTTTAGAAGTATTCGGTCTCGTAACTGCATTTATGGCGGCTGATGCCGGATGCAAGGCGGGCAGAGTATGGCTGGAACCTTTTGATAAGAATAAGCCGGCAAATGCCGATGCCCTTCCGGTCCCGCTTCTCGTCACCATCAAGTTCAGAGGCAGCGTTTCGGATGTGGAGGCTGCCATGGCAGCGGGAGTTGAGGTGGCAGAGTCCTTAACCGGGATAGTGCAGAAGCATATAATTCCGAGACCTACCGGCGATACAGAAAAGATGCTTAAGATCAATTGTTTTGATAAGAATTAAGGAGGTAAAAAGTTATGTCACAGGAAGCACTGGGAATGGTTGAGACCAGAGGTCTTACCGCAGCCATTGAGGCAGCTGATGCAATGACAAAGGCAGCTGAGGTCAGCCTCATAGGAACGGAGAAGATCGGTTCAGGTCTTGTAACCGTTATGGTCCGCGGAGATGTAGGAGCAGTTAAGGCATCTGTTGAAGCCGGAGCAGCAAACGCATCGAGACTTGGAGAACTGGTAGCGAGCCATGTAATTCCCCGTCCTCATAACGACGTGGAAAAGATCCTGCCGAAGATCTGATAAAGGAAGAAGCAAATGGGGAAAGCATACGGATTGATTGAAATAACAGGAGTGGTAGCCGCCATGGACGC
>CADBTX010000300.1 GCA_902797705.1 uncultured Lachnospiraceae bacterium
ACATCCTTCAGGGATTATTCCGAGCAGCTCATGAAATACAAGTCCGGGGATGAGGCGGTGATCACCGTGCAGAGATATTCCCAGGGAGAGTTTTTGGAAATGCCTTTTGAAGTGACCTTTGCAGATGCGCTTCAGAGACAGGGAGAATAAGGAGTAAGAAATAGTGAAATATCTGGCAGATTTAAGAGAGGGCGACAGCATCTCGGATGTTTATCTTTGTAAATACAAGGTTCAGGCTGAGACCAGGAACGGGAAGCCTTATTACAACGTGATCCTGCAGGACAAAACTGGGACCATGGACGCTAAGGTCTGGGAGATCAATTCCGATGGTATCGCGGATTTTGACGTTATGGATTACATCTATGTTTACGGTGATGTATCCAGATATCAGGGAGCACTCCAGGCTTCCCTGAAAAGGATCAAGGTGGCAAGGGACAATGAGTATATCGCCTCTGACTATCTTCCCGTGAGCCCCCTTGGGATCGATAATATGTACACCGATCTTAAGGCTGTTATCGAGACCGTGAAGAATCCGCATCTTAACAGGCTCCTGAAGAGCATTTTTATAGAGGATGAAAAGCTGGCGGAGGAATTCAAAAACCGTTCCGCCGCGAAGACCATACATCACAGCTTTGTGGGCGGGCTTATGCAGCACACCCTGGCGGTGACACGGCTCTGCAAGTTTTACGTGAAGGCTTATCCCGCTCTGAACCACGATCTTCTTATAAGCGCGGCGCTGCTTCACGATATAGGAAAGGTGAGGGAGCTCTCAGGCTTCCCCCAGAATGACTATACGGATGAGGGCCAGCTTCTCGGCCATATAGTGATGGGCTCGGAGCTGATCGCTGAGAAGGCCCGGGAAATACCTGATTTCCCTCCGAAGATCTTAAGGGAGCTTCAGCACTGCATCCTCGCCCATCATGGTGAGTACGAGTACGGCTCGCCGAAAAAGCCGGCCCTTATGGAGGCCCTGGCCCTGAACATGGCTGACAATACCGATGCAAAGATGGAGTCCTTCAGCGAGATAATATCGGGTCTCAGTGCCGAGAGGAAGGATCAGTGGCTTGGCTTTAACAGGATCTTTGATTCCAATATCCGCAAGGCGGGAGAGTATTAAGAGTTTAGAAGGACCATGAAATACAGAAAAAATGACGAGATAAGGGCCGTTATTGACGGCCTTGGAAATGAAGGGGAAGGCATTTCGCATGTGGATGGCTTTCCTTTCTTTATAAAGGACACCGCTCCGGGAGACATTGTCACCGCTAAGGTCATGAAGGTTAAGTCTTCCTATGGATATGCGAAGCTTTTGGAGATCGAACAGCCCTCGGAATGCCGTGTCAGGCCTGAGTGCCCTGTGGCTTTGAAGTGCGGGGGCTGCAGTCTCCAGCATATCTCCTACGAGGAGGAGCTCCGCTATAAGGATGAGAAGGTTTATAACTGCCTTCTCCGGATCGGCGGCATACCCGCGAAGATACTGGACGGGGCCCGGGAGCCCATAGTCCCTTCGGAAAAGGTCTTCCGCTACAGGAATAAGGCCCAGTGTCCGGTGGGACGGGACAGCGAAGGAAGAGCCGTGGCAGGTTTTTATTCCGGTCGTACTCATCACATAGTTCCGGAGGATGACTGCGCACTGTCCCCTGCGCTCTTTAAGGTCGTGATCCGCACGGTCACCGAGCTTATCAATGAATACGGGATCTCTGTATATAACGAGGAGACGGGTAAGGGGCTGATACGCCATATCCTTATCAGGATGGGCTTTGGTACCGGGGAGATAATGACCTGCATCGTGTCCTCAGGGGAAAAGATCCCACATATCCGTGAGCTTTCGGAGGCTCTCATGGGCATTCCCGGAATGAAGTCCGTTTGTCTTAATATCAATCCCGAAAAGACCAATGTGATCCTTGGAAAGAAGATCATTCCGCTTATGGGGGAGCCCTTTATAGAGGATATATTGTGCGGCCTCAGATTCCGTATCTCACCTCTTTCCTTTTATCAGGTAAATCCTTTGACGGCGGAAAAACTGTATAACTGCGCCCTGGACTATGCGGGATTAGGGGATACTGCAGGAGAAGCGCCTGACGGCGGCGTTGCCCCTGAAGAGGTATGGGATCTCTGCTGCGGTATCGGTACTATTACTCTGGCGGCGGCTTCCCGTTCGGATGCGCTCCGTGTCCACGGGGTGGAGATCGTGGAGGAAGCAGTAGAGGACGCAAGGGTGAACGCGGGACTGAACGGCATTGAAAACGCTGATTTCACTGCGGCAGCCGCGGAGGAATATCTTCCCCGCTATCTTCTTGACCATCCGGGATCCCGCGCTGACGTCGTGATCCTTGATCCTCCCAGAAAGGGCGTCCGCCCTGAAGTTCTGGAATCCATAACAAAGCTTCTTCCGGAAAGAGTGGTCTACGTTTCCTGCGATCCGGCTACTCTTGCCCGGGATCTGAAGACGCTTCTGGCAGCGGGCTACCGCCTCTCCAAATACCGTGTCTTTGACCAGTTCAGCCGCACTGCGCATGTGGAAACTGCGGTGTTGCTACAAAGAAGCGATACCTAGAAATCCTTGAATTTACGCATTTTTTCGAGCATTCCACGTTTGATAAGACTGATTATTCTGAGCGTGGAAAGCACATGAAAAAGTATATTCGGGTAGTTGTAGCTGTCGAACTCGTGACAGT
>CADBTX010000301.1 GCA_902797705.1 uncultured Lachnospiraceae bacterium
TACTGGGATGGAAGAAAAGTGGCCTGGAATAAGGACGGAAAGGGTGTTATGTCAAAGTCAAAAAAGAACATCCTTGAAGTAGAGGCTGCTATCGTGAAATATGAGAGGAATACCGTTAAAGAGTTTGCCAATGTAGCGGTTAAGTCTGTAAAGATCAAAAAGAATGCGATGAATGCTGCTTCCGTAAAGGCAAAGCCGTCACAGACAAAGATCTCCTGTAAATATCTGGATACTACCAATGCGGAGTCTCCCAAGGTAGTCGCAACCGGATTATATATTCCAGAGCATGATGTAATGAACACTCTGCCTACCTTCGAATTAACTGTTAAGACAGATAACAAAGATCTTCAGAAGTATAAAACGGATGTAACGGCAGCGATCAAGGATATTAAATTTCCCTTCGGTATTGTACAGACTGCTATACCTGTCAAAAGTCCGTTTTCTGATTATCCTGGTATTGATTATATCATATCAGAGTATTTCTATAGTTGGGAAACTACTGGCTGGAACCATTTCGAGCCGGTATTCGATGACGATAAGACTGTAGCCGGAAGTGGTTTGGATAATATATTGTATAAACAATACAGTCAGAAAGACTCATATGTGATCCCGGCATCATCAAACGAGATAATGGATGACAAGGGTGAGGGGATCCAGAAAGAAATAACAGAGCAGCTTATGGAAAATGGCTACAGTATTGTTAAGGAGTATACAGATCCGATCCCTTTTCTTAATCCCGATCAGCCGGATCAAAGCCCGTTCAAGATTGGTAAATTCAAAAATGGAGGAAAGATAGCAAGCCTTACACTTACGATAGATACGAAAACAGCAAAGGGTGTTAAAAGAAAGGCGGATGTAACGCTTAAGCAGGCTAAAAATAACTCTGCAAAGGGAGATTTCACCCTTACCAAGGGGTCTCTTGCCGGTAAGGATGTGTTTGTTCTGGATTTCACAGAGAATGGAAATTACGCATATATGGAGGCAGATCCTTGGAGTGACAATTATCCTGACCTCAGTGTTTTCGGATACAAGTACGCTTTCCGCCCATCCCCTATTGCAGGAAGCAAGGGATATCGCTATGGTATCTATGCAGATACTAATCAGGGATTTGTCGCTGAGGCCGAGTAAATCGGCAGTTCGCAATTGATCTGCTAAGTCAGAGAGCCAGATTTATAATGAGATAATAACCCAACCCCGGGCCGGCTGCCGCAAGAAGCCGGCCCTTCTTATCACAGAGAAGACTTCCGGACCCGTTTTGATGTGACTGAAATTGCGCCTTCCGGACACACTATCCTGCAGAGGTGGCATCCAACGCATTTGCTGCCGTTAAGCTTCGGGATCCTGTGCTCGAAGCTGATGGCCTGATGGCCCCCGTCCATACAGGAGATATAACATCTGCCGCAGCCTATGCATTTCTCCGGACGGAATTTAGGGAAAAGAACGGTGTCACGTTCCAGGACGTCGGTGGAGTCGCTAAGGGATTCCAGGCCTTTTCCTATGATGTCCCTTACATTGGAAATATTGCTCTGGGCGAGGTAATAATCAAGACCCGCCTTCAGATCGTCGATTATACGGTAGCCGTATTGCATGACGGCGGTGGTCACCTGTATGGAGCCTGCTCCGAGAAGGATGAATTCCAGGGCGTCCTTCCAGGTCTCTACTCCGCCCATACCGCTTAAGTGGAGACCTTTCAGCTTTTCGTTGTGTCCAAGCTCGGCAATGAATCTTAGGGCGATGGGCTTTACGGCTTTTCCGCTGTAGCCGCCCACAGCGGAAAGGCCATGGACGCCGGGGGATGAAACATAGGTAAAGGGACTGACGCCTAAAACGCTTTTTATGGTGTTTATGGCGGATATACCGTCGGCGCCGCCTCTCATTGCAGCTTCTGCAGCGGGACTCATCTCGGTGACGTTGGGGGTGAGCTTTGCGAGAACGGGAATGGAAACGCCGCTTTTTGCTGCCCTTGTAAATTTTTCCACAAGTTCCGGTATCTGACCTATATCGCTGCCAAGACCTTCATCCTGCATGTTTGGACAGGAGAAATTAAGTTCTATGGCGCTGGCACCGTTTTCTTCGCAGAGCCTCGAAAGCTCTGCCCATTCATCTTCGTCCTGCCCCATTATGGAGGCCAGAATAAATTTTGATGGAAATTTCTCCCTTAAGCGTCTGAAGATCTCCATATTTTCTTCAACGCTGTGATCGGATAGCTGTTCAATATTCTTAAAACCGGCGATACTGCCATTGTCGCCTTTTATCGCTGAGAATCTGGGAGATGATTCATGTATGTCAAAGGAGCAGATGGTTTTATAGGAAACGCCGGACCATCCGGCATTAAACGCTCTTTCACACATATCATAGTTTGAACCGACTACAGACGAGGAGAGAAGAAAGGGATTTTCAAGTTCTGTCCCGCAGATATCAGTGGTGAGTCTGCCTCCCTCTATGGGTATCGGAATTTCAGCCCGGTCTCTTACTTCATCATAGAGGCAGGAGATAAGTGTTTTGATCTCCACCATGCCGGGCTTTACACAGGCTCTCTCGCATTCCGCATTGCAGGAGATGCAGGGGTTCTCCCTGGGAAGGCTTAAGGCTGCGATATCTTCATTGTCGAACCAGATATTTCTCAAAGCTGCCGCGGGGTCCAGATAGGGACAGGCTGCGGAACAGGGGGCGTTGTCACAGAGTGCGCAGGATATCATATCCTTTCTTCTTATCACAGCAGATGTCAGCATGAAGTTACCTCCTTTTTCTTTGTCAGTGACCTGATAACACTCACCTAAATTGCTGCAGGTGAGAAAACCCCTTTGTCTACTGTTCGTAACTATTCGGAATCCTTCGGTTCTGAACAGTTTCTATTGTTCTAATATTAGCACAATATTTTTTGTTTTTCCTCTTGCCACTTTTGAATTTTTGTAATAATATTTTAGCAATCTTTTCAAGACGTATCAGTTATCCAGATCAGATCATGAAGACGATTTTCCTTTTTTTCCTCAATAAATTGAAGGCTTTGAAGAGTCTCAGGTTTTTTCTGGTCGTTCTTTTTTTCCTTGTGGGGATCATCCCGGCTATAATCATTTCAGCAAGCCTGGTCAGCAATTACAGGACGAGAGCCATTTCGTCACGTACCACAGAGGCTGTGGATCAGAGCAGGATACTGGCTACCCGGCTTGATTCCGAAGGATATTTTCTGAATCCCGAAAACGATATTCTGAATAATGAAATGGATCTTCTGGCAGCAATGTATAACGGAAGGATAATGATAAGCGACAGCCACTTTGTCATTATCCGTGACACCTACGATCTGTCAAACGGAAGGACCATGATATCCCAGGAGATAATAAAGTGTTTTTCCACAGGATCGGGATCATCGGTATATGACCAGGAGAATGAATATATAGAGATCTGTGTTCCTGTGAATAATATTAAAAGCGGGCAGACGGAGGGGGTTCTTTTCGTATCTGCTTCAACAGACCAGATAAGAGATAATGAGGATGTATTGAGGCGGAAATTAAACATCATGCTGGTGACCATGTCCATGCTGCTTTTTGCCCTCGCCCTCTTTGCTTCCTATCTTCTCACCAGACCCTTTAAGAGGATCACAGCTGCCATCAGCTCCGTGAAGGAGGGATTCGGGGACGCCCAGATACACATTCCGGATTATACCGAGACCGAGGCTATAATGGACGCCTTCAACAGCCTTATGGAAAGGCTCAAGACAGTGGATGCCTCCAGGGATGAATTTGTTTCAAATGTGTCCCATGAGCTGAAGACGCCGCTTACATCCATGAAGGTTCTGGCAGA
>CADBTX010000302.1 GCA_902797705.1 uncultured Lachnospiraceae bacterium
ATAAGAAAACACTTATTGCAAAGATCACCTGCAAAAAGAGCGGAAGCGCCACCTTGACCATGGCAGACGGGATTACCTATACCGTAAACTTCACGGTCCAGAAGCCGAAGGCGCAGAAGGCTGCAAAGAGCATTTCAAAGGGCGGCAGCACTGTGATCAAAACCGTAAAAGATCTGTTCGGTACAGACATTGACGCCGGGGTTCTTACTATTCAGAAGCAGAAGCATTCACAGGCTAAGGTATCGGACAACAGTATCTATATCGATCCGAAGGAAAAGGACAGCATCAAGCTTCAATATAAGTACCTGAATAAGAAATACAAGCTGACAATGAAGGTGAAATAACTAAAGGGATAGCACAGTATAGTACTGCACATGTGTAAAATGTGCAAATGTGAACAGATCCTAAGGGTCAGGATATGTCGGTATATCAAAAGGATTTCAGGAGTGTTTCACATGGTAGATGTAAAGCCGATCACACTGATCTTTGCTTTCGGAGGTTCAAAGTATATCGTTCCGGAGGGTAAAGCGGATAATAAGGTTTGACAGAAAACATTGAAAAAGGAGTTTTGATCATGGGAAGTCCCTTAGATGTTGCAACAGATATGGCGCTTTCAGAAATGTCGCAGTTTTTGAGCAGACTCACGCCTGAGAAGCTTGGTGGGATCATAGTCATGGCACTCGTCTGCCTTCTTATAATGCTGGCGCTCTATGTGGCATTTTTCCTCCTTCTTATGAAGATAAAGAAGAAGGTGATAAAACATTTTGAGAAAAAGAACGGCAAGAGTCTTACTCTCCAGTTTCTGGAAAAGGCCATAACTGTAGTACTGATCATTTTTTTCATTGTACTTCCTCTGGGTGGAAGACAGATCGCCAGCTCACTCCTCGGAAGTACTGCGGTGGTGGCTGCTATCGTGGGATTTGCGGCTCAGGACGCCATAAAGGATATGTTTGCGGGATTGCAGATAAGTATCTACAAGCCCTTTGATGTGGGGTCCAGGATAGAATTCGAGGATGGTACCGCAGGTGTGGTGGATTCCATGACCCTTAGGCATGTGGTGATCAGTCTTCTGGATACCACCAAGGCAATCATACCAAACAGCCGGGCCAATTCAATGAAGGTTATTAATTACAGCTACGGAGACGTGCCCAGATCCGTGGAGTTTAAATTCCCCATAAGCTATGATTCTGATGTGGATAAGGCAAAGGAAGTCATAAGAAAAACCATATGCAGCAATGCCCTAACCCTGAATACCGATGAATACGATGATAATACTCCGAACAGCAGATCCGTCTACTTTCTGAAGCTTGATGACAGTGCGCTGATAATGGGGGCTACCGTACGTTTCCCTTCAAATATCAAGAGCGAGGTGCTGAAGGATGAGATAAATACAAATGTGTTTAAGGCGCTCAGGGAAAACGGCATCGAGATACCGTACAGTCATGTGGATGTAATCATGAAGGGGCCGGGCAATGAACAGTGACAGGGCTCTGCTCAGGAAATATGAAGATGAGCGGAACGCAGGCGGTTCAGGCGTGATCATAAGGAAGGGGATCAGGAGTCACACATAATGGAAGCTTCAGTTAAAAAAGGTGAAAGAAAAAAAGGGCAGAAGATCGTTGTGCAGATCGGAGCGATCATTATCGTTTTGTTTGCGCTGGTAACAATGGCAGTGGGAAACATGGTAACGATGGCTTCTTTTTCAACTGCGCTTTCCACTAATATGACCATGTTTGAGAATTACATGGATACACTGGCTTCTTATATGGATGAATACAGATCCCTGACCTGGCTCATGGATTACTGGAAAGATAATGCGGAGTCCCTGCAGGAAGATGAGCTGCTATTAAGCGGTAAAGTTGATATCGATGACATCCTCGATGATCTTTCCAAAGAAACAGCTAAAGATATAACAGAAAAAGAGGCGGGTTCATTGCCGGCAGAGGATCAGAGAAGATTTGCGGTCTTTTGCTATATAGACATACAGGATACCTTCTGGATGTATCAGGGCGAAGATAATGATATATTCATTTTTCTCACAATGACAGATCATGAGGGGGATGAGCCCTTTGTCATCATGGCCAATGCGCCAAAGGAAGAAGGGCTCTTCCTGGGGCTGACAGGAGATCTTGATGCGATACAGGAGACAATAGATAATACCGATGATGCTAAAAGGGCAGAGATATGGAAGTGGGCCTTTACCACGCCGGAAAAACTCATGGCTTTTGGAACCAGGGTCCCGGTGGACGAGTACCGGGGGGCTGCAAAGGCTGAGATGCTTGGTGCATTTGAAGCGGATCTTGTATACGGGGATATGGTATTTACCGAGCACATAAGGAATGAAGTGATCTTAATGATGCTGGCGGTGCTTGCCCTGATCCTTACGGGTCTGTATTTTATCGTTCCGAGGCCATTGGTCAGGCTTAAGAAATATGTGTCAGAGTATTCGAATACCAAGAATACGGATGAACTCGTAAATAAGCTTTCCGCTATCCGCTCCAGAAATGAGATCGGGGCCTTTGCGGATGAGTTTTCCTCTCTTGCACTGGAGATGGACCGGTACACAAGGGAGATGGAGGTGCTGGCAGGAGAGAGGGAAAGGGTAGCGACAGAGCTCAATGTGGCGACCAATATACAGATGCAGATGCTGCCCCATGTATTTCCGGAAAATGAGAAGTTTAAGCTCAACGCCTCCTCGGTACCCGCAAAAGAGGTGGGAGGGGACTTTTACGACTGCTATATGATAGATGATGACCACCTGGCACTGACTATTGCGGACGTTTCCGGGAAAGGTGTTCCGGCCGCATTGTTCATGGCGGTTTCAAAGACCATGATAAAGAACCGTACCATTGTGGGAGGTACTCCTTCCGATATCATTCATGATGTCAATAACTGGTTATGTGAAGGTAATGACAGCTGCATGTTTGTGACGGTATGGCATGGGATCCTGACTGTTTCCACCGGGGAACTTGTGTGTACCAATGCGGGCCATGAATATCCGGGGATCAGATCCGGCAGTGATCCGTTCCGCCTTATCAGGACTGAACACGCTGTGCCTTTGGGGCTGATGCCGGATGCGGAATTTGAAGATGAGCATTATGTCCTTTCTTCCGGCGATGCCTTGTTTGTATATACAGACGGGGTTCCGGAAGCTCATTCTGCAGATGACAGCATGTTTGAAGAAAACGGACTGGAGTCCGTTCTGTCAGAGGTATCAAAGGATGATACTCCGGAGGATATAGTAAAGAGGGTGAGTGATGCTGTCAACAAATTCGCAGAAGATGCGGCGCAGTATGACGATCTGACGATGATGTGCCTTATCATGAACTGAGGATCAGGATATCTTCAGGATCTTATTAAAGCCCGTTGTACTGAATATACTCATCACCACATCCGGGACATTGATGAGGGAAAAACCGATGCCCTTGGCCGTGGCGGTTTTCTGCCCCAGAGCAAAGGCTCTTAATCCCGCGCTGGATAAGTACACGACCTTTTCCATATCGATCACGAGGGAAGATGTCCTTTGAAGGGCGTTCATCACTGTATTTGTAAATTCCTGGCTGGAAATTGTATCTATCTTGCCTTCAACCGAAAGCCGGATCCGGTTTTCATCGGCGGTTTCCTGTATGGTCATTTTCAAAACCTTTCGATCAAAAAAAGAATGTGACTTTTTTGTCCGAATCATTTTATCAGCATAATCGATAATTTACAATGATCATGCTCTTTTCGCTAGCGTAAAGTTTTTGCGTTCAGAAGGATAATGAAAAAATTATAATTCGCAATAGACATAAATTCAGATTTTTAGTAAAATATATGGACAGTCGGGTTTCGTGCCGGACTAAATGCAATCAAACGGGAGATATAATATGTCAGAGATACAGAATCTTGATCCGGATCAGGTGGATATTCTTGGGGAAATCGCAAATATCAGCGTGGGCAATTCGGCCACATCTCTTAGTGTGATGGTGAGAAATAAGGTGGAGATAACAACTCCCAACGTAAGCGTCATCAACAGGAGCGAAGCCCTGGATGATTATGAAAAGACCTGTATTTTCGTTCAGATACATTACGTTAAGGGCCTGGATGGAAATAATGTCCTGATCCTTAAGGAAGGTGATGTAAAGATCCTGACCGACCTTATGATGGGCGGAGACGGCAGCAATGTGTCCGGTGAACTGGGGGAGCTTCAGCTTTCCGCAGTGAGCGAGGCTATGAACCAGATGATGGGAACCGCTGCAACATCCCTTTCCTCCCTACTTCTTGTTCCTACTGATATTTCAACTCCCGATGTGAATACCATCGATGTAGAGAGCGTTAAGATCTTTGAGAAGATGTTCGAGGGAAAGAAGGACAAATTCGTCAAGGTAGCCTTCCGTATGACAGTGGGATCCCTCATAGATTCTGTTATGGTGCAGCTCTACCCCATGGATTTTGCTCTTGAGATGATCGAGAAGTTCAAGGTGGCGGGAAAATCAGCCATAGAAAATCTTTGAAATTATCCTGTCAACCATATTTGAAAATGTCCCAAAATAATTCAAACATTAGCCCGGAAATCATATAAATCTTTCCGGGCTTTACAGCGTTCTAAACGCCGGTTTATTACCGTCAGGTATGCCAAGAACCGGAGTGCCCGGCATACTAAACGCCGGTTTATTACCGTCAGGTATGCCGAGAACCGGAGTGCCCGGCATACTAAACG
>CADBTX010000303.1 GCA_902797705.1 uncultured Lachnospiraceae bacterium
CTAAAGAATAGTCTGCAGAGGAGGGGGAGAGATAGGAGCAGCAGGGAAAGGAAGTGAGAGAAGAGAAGTCTCCTTAGTATAGGGAAGAGGAGTCCGGTGAGGCCCCGGAGGGAAAAGAACAACTTGAAAAAGCCCCGAAATATGCGGAGATATTTGCCAATATACCGCTGAATTTCGTATAATCATTGTATGTATGCTGTGGAGAAATCAGGGGTTTACAGTAACCCCGCGAACCGCCGCCGGCTGCATTTCAAGATCCATAAGAAAGGAATGGCCCTATGACCACGTCCCACAGGTCTATAAAGACCTATACCATTGATACAAATAACATGTCGGAAGTGAGGAAGACCGACGGGCTTCTGGTTCCGGAGGTGCAGGCTGCCGTGAACAGGGAACTGCCTGTGACACTGATACTTGCGGCTTGCGAAAACCAGGCTGCAGGAGCGCTGGCGGGTGCTATGGACAGGGGTGCCTTCTCAATAGAGTCTCTCTATGTGGTACCAGAATTCAGAAGACAGGGGATAGGAACCGCGCTTATCGAGCACCTCAGGAGGATACTTATGCCGAGGGAGATCATGATAAGGGCGGATTATACGTCCGGAAGTAAGGAGACGGAAACTCTGTCGACTTTTTTCAGACATACGGGCTTCAGCAGGGAAAGAGTGGATCTGCCCATGTTCTATATTTCCTCCTTGTCGGAAATGGTGCTGGAGGGAAAGGAAAAGAATAAAAATGTATTCCAGCAGTTCATTAAAACATTTGATGAAGTGAAGGAAGAAGTGCTGAATAAGGCTTCCGTATATGCGAAGACAGAGTTTTTTCCGCTGCCGGATGGAGGGCTTTTATCAGATAGAATTGACAGGAGCATAAGCTGCTGCGTATTAAAAGATGAAAAGATCATGGCATATCTTGCCATAGAAAAAGAAGATATGGATCTGGTGAAGATACCGGCTCTCTGGTCGGCTCTTCCTGATCCAAGGATAGTGATAGCGATGCTGAAAAGATCCGCTATGGGATTAAAGGGAAAGTATCCGCCGGAAACAAGGACTTCAATGATCGCCATTAATTCGGTTTCCGAAAAAATAATACTTCACCTGTTTCCCAATGCGAAGGCGTGCTCGTATAGCTTCATCTCCATCTGAAAGGAGCAGCTATGGATACTCAAAAAAATTTACAGCAGCAGGAACCTGTACTCAACACAAAGGAAGAAATAAAGAAAGACATAAGCGCAACTCCGGTCTGGAAATATGATGCCAGCCCCCAAAGGCAGAGCAATGCAGGGAGAGAGCGCGGAAGAAAGATCCTTCTTGTAGAAGAGAAGGAGAATTTCTTTGAGCGAATGATCAGGAACTCCATGGATGAGAACCTGAAATTAAAATACGTTCAGTCCAAAGGATCCAAGGCTATGCGGGATCAGGGGTTCGATGTTATAGAACCCGTTCAGAAAAAGGATAGGGTTGAAAATGTCCTTCCCGTTGCCAAAAAGGATGGGAAGTGGTCTTCCTCCGAGGAAAAGGAAGTTAAGACATATAAGAAAACCTTCAAGAATGCGGATCTGTGTACCGTCAGGGAATTAAACGATATGCAGAATTATATTGAGGATGGCGGTCACAAGTCCTTTGACACCCTTAAGGAAGATGGAATGGACATAAAGGATTACGTGGAATCCATAATGAGAGTGGATATCACCATGTCCGTTTTTAATGACGATTATCTTTCTACTCATATGGTGGAGTTATACGACTATTGTCAGAAGCTTAAGGAGGTCCCAAAGCTTCGTCAGGAGTTCCCCGCTTATTTTGATTCCCTTCCGACAGAAAAAGTTATGGTACTTGAGGCAAAGGCCTCTATTGCCGGAGATATTGAGAATGTGCTTTTCAGCCACATGCATCTTCACGGGATTCATTGTGCCATGGGCAAGAACGGTCTTACTGTGGAGCTCAGGAATGAAATTGACAGCAAGAGCTTTCGTGAGTTATCCCACAGAGAGGATGAAAACGTATATCAGGATTCACTTAACGACCTGAGGAGAAGGATGAATACCGAGGGTGCAGTCCGGACCGCAGAAATAGTCGCTAAAAATGAATCATACAACTCTGCCAATGCGATACAGAGTGTGGAAGAGAGTATCAGTGTAAATCAGGATATGTACAGGGTATTCAGAAATGAGTACAAGGCCGCTTACGGTGAGATAAAGCGGGCTCTTTTCATGCGGGACGAGATCATAGAAGAGCAGAAGCAGCTCCTTAAGGAGTTCAACAATCTTCCGGAGGGAAAAGAAAGGAATAATTTCAATGTAGCTATAAGACATAATAACCGGAAGATCTTTATGCTTTCACGTCATACCGAGTATTACAGGGAGTACATCGATTTCCTGAACGGAAATGTGCCTACCATTTCACATACCACGGAGGAATTTCTGAAATTGGAGGAGCAGGAGGGGATAAATGAGACCATCAGGCTTCTTCGCATTGCAGAGAGGGTTCGTGATAAAGATGAAGAGGGAAATTTAAGGGACTGGATCAAGGATGC
>CADBTX010000304.1 GCA_902797705.1 uncultured Lachnospiraceae bacterium
AGCTTCTTCCTGAAGAATGACTTTCTGGTTTCGGAGTGCGCTCCTGTTTATCGTATCAAGGCCTCTGATCTCACGGCCATTTCCGGATTGGAAAAGCATAAGAAAGATAAAAGACAGGGCCTTTCCTTCAAGGACGTTAAGGGTAATATGAAGGACAGGATGAACAGGATACTGGGCGAAATGGGGAATTTAAGCCTTGTTGAACAGTATGACCAGGATCTGAGCTTTGTCTATCAGGATGATGACGGAAATCCCAAGGCTTTTCTCCTCACGAACCGTTATGAGGAGGAAGCTTTGATAAGGGTAGAGCAGCTTGTCAATATGGATACGGAGCACCCTGAATATGCTATTGGCGTTCTGGTTTCAGGGATCAACGGACTCAGAGCGATGAGCGTATCGCCGGAAACCGAGGTAGAGTTTGTGGCGACAAATGAGAAGATATATAAATTCCTGGTGAATATAATGGGCGGGGACGAAAAGATCAAAGGCTGTGGGAGTCTTCTGCGCGCATTGAAGGTATCTGCGTAGCACTATATTCTGCCTTCCCCCCGTCTAGGGGGCAATACCCCCCACCCCATTCACAGGATACGTGGCCGGCTATCGGCCAAGCATTTTTCAGGAGGAATCAGGACATGAGTGAATCAAACGGACAGATCAGTGTACAGAAATTGAATATGAGCCGTAATGACGCTGATTTTCAGGTGGCAAATAAGGCTCTTGACGCTCAGAGGATCAGGGTGGATGAGGTGACCCGGACTTATTTGCAGGGAGAACAGGAGAAGAAGGGCAAACAGATCTTCCATTCTGCAAAGACCAGGGAAACCCTGACAAAGATACTGTCCGCCGATTATACCAATGAAAAATGGATCCTGCAGAAGAAAGGAAAGAGGGATTCCAAAAAGAACATCAATGCCGCCTATAAGAAGATAACCGGTAAAGGCGGCTTCTTCGGCGGCTTAAGCCGTTCCGACAAGGCCACGAGACAGTCGGAGTTCGAGGACAGACGTATGCGGTCACTGGAGGCATCCAAAGCTGTGGCGGCCGTTGCGGCGGAAGCCGATCTTGGTGAAGATATGGAACCTCTGGAAATGGTCAAAGCCATTTCTGCCGTTGATATCAGCAAATTCAATATAGAAGACGATTATGAATTTGTGAAGGATTTTGCTGCGAACATGAAGGATCTTCAGAGAGCCGAGATGCTTCTTGATTATTTCCGCTCTGAAGAGGGCAGAGAACTCATGGGACAAAATGAGGAGGTGTCAGAGAAGCTTTTATGGATGAAGAGCATAAAAGAAGCTTATCTTGACAGGATCACCTTAATAAGCTCGCCTTACTATGTTTCCATGAGGGATGAGGACTTTACCGGAAGAACACAGAGCAGGATGAGAGAAAAGCTTAAGGATTCCAAGGTAAGTGATTTGGATAAGGCTTACTTCAAGGCCTATTTGAGATCCTATGAAAGAAAGACCTCCCTGCGTGAGGATGTCTTCAGATTTGATAAGGAACAGGCCTTCCCGAAACGAAGGATGAAGGCCATGTTCTATGAAGAAGCCCGTAAGAACAAAGGCATGCAGAAGGGAATGAATCTGGTTACCGACAGGGATGACAGCGGAAAGTATGTTGAGAACTTCCTGAACGGACATGAATTTGCGACCTTCAGGGAGCACGATTTCATCACCGGCAACGGTACGCCCCGCTGGATGCGGGATTATGAGAATCCCACGGTTAGTGAGTTCATTGACGGTGTCCGCAAGATGAAGGATAAGATAAATGAACTTCTGAAGGCCGAGAAGGAATATGAGGAGAAGACGAGAAACGCACACTGGGATCCCAAACTCTCGGATTTATACAGGGAGCAGCTTGAGAGAGAGGCATACGGTGAAAGACCCGAGCATTTAAGCAGTGCTGACCGCAGGCAGATGGATGATACGCTGAAGATCCTCGATAATATCATAGACAGGGTCGAAAAGGGCGAGATCAGCATGGATGTCGCAAGAGCATGGCTTGACCGTACCACCGGACAGATCAGGCAGGCAGGATATCTTGCTGAAGGCAGCAGACTTCATCAGCAGGACAATGAGGAATACAGGAAAAGCCGGAAAAAACTTTCTGACGAAGAAAAGGAAACCGAGATCAGTAAGAATATTTCCGAACTCGGATCCATTGTCTATAAGCATTCCGGAAATCTGGGCGCATTGGGATATGTGACCATAAGGGGAGCTGAAGATAAAGAGGTGGCCGGAAAGAGGTACATGCACAGGGATAATCTTGAAAAGAACAGGAACTTTGCAATATCACAGCACTTCTACAGTGAGGATCTGACAGGAAATCTGGATGAGATATGCGAAAAGAGCGGAAAGAAAGTGGGAAGCCATATCCATATCTATGGCGGACGCTTCCATGGGGAAAGAGCTGACTCGTCATATAAGGTGACCATCAGTACCAATCCAAAGTGGAAAAACGTTTCAGTGGATGAGCTTTTAAGCTATGCCAATGAAAAACATCTGCTGAACTACATGTTTATCAATATCAGGACCGGTGTGGACGGACCCTGCGATGATGACATAACCCTTCTGTTTTCAAAGGACCTGAGCCGTGAAAATATCAAGGAATTCCTGGACGGCTATTCACAGCGTTGTGAAAAGATCGATAAGGATATCCTTGTTCATGAGGAGTCCATGATGCCCACTACATCCGTGAAATACAAGGACGGTATCTCCATGGCTCCCAGGATCCCCGTTGATATGCTGCAGTGGATCAAGGAGGAGACGAAGGAACTCGGCAAGTATAGCAGCGACAGCCGTCTGAACAGCGACCAGGGCGAAGTGGTCAGGGAGCGTAAGAAGAATAAGATGAGACCGGAGCACCTGAGCTTCGAGAGATTTATCTATGAGCAGATGATCCTTAGTTATCAGATCGCCTACAGGCGTCTGGCAGATCTTCCCAATGTTCTGGGAAGCGGCACAACCCTGGAGAAGATCGATGTGGATAACGGGCTTTATCGTGCTGAGATCAAGAAGGTGTTTAGGGAACTCATGATATTAAACGGAATAGATCCCGAAACCATGACCAGCCTGAAAGTCAGGGATGAGGTTGAAGAGGAGAAAAAGAAGGGCAAGAAGATCTCCCTAAGCGAAGTCCTGGACAGGCTTGAAAAAGAGCACAACAAAGCGTAATCAAATTTCCAATGCCTTCCCCCCTGTGGGGGGGCAAAACGTGCCAGTGAAGTTATTTCCCAGCCTTCCCCCCGTGGGGGGGCAAAACGTGCCAGTGGCACGTTTTGAATGGCGTATAGCCGCACTATGTGCGGCTGCCATCGGGAA
>CADBTX010000305.1 GCA_902797705.1 uncultured Lachnospiraceae bacterium
CTCCTCCTTCGGTTCTTCCGCTGTCGTTCCGCCGCAGCCGGAGAGAGCAAAGGCAGCAGCAAATACTATGGCAAGTGTTCTGAATGTTTTCCTTTTCATGTCGTGACCATCCTTCAAAAAATTATGACCCGGGTTTCATATATACGATCAGGAACCGAATACGGATTTTATCCTGTTCATCAGATCATTATCCCTGATCCTGAACCTCTCATATTCCAGGGCACCCTTGTATTCAGCATACGCCCCCTTGTTTTCACTTTCAAGCTTATATTCCTTACCGTTTTCATCCACCCCGAAGAGCTCGTATTTCTCAAAGGGATTATAGATCCTTAAGGACTGGACGTTTCCTGCCCTTTCCCCGTTTATGACAATGCTGTACTCCACCGTCTTTTCATCTATGACCGAAGCCTCTGCGGAAAGCGATTCATCCCTGGTAAAGTTTCCGGAAACCAGTGCTATGGGATAGGGGGTATCCGGATATTTTTCAGGACTTGTAAGGGTCTTTTGCAACTCTGTTATCCTGCCCTTTACGGGAAGGGGCGCGCTTAAAACCTCACCCTCCGAGAAGTGGGGCCACTCCACATAATCCCCTTCGTCCAGATCAGAATCCTCGGGGAAGGTAATGGATGTAAGAGGCGTACCGTAGGGAATCCTTTCGGTGGCCACGATCTCCGTTTCATCATTTTCATCAATGGTCATAAATACAACGGGGATCTTCTTAAATCCGTCAGACAGCCGGTTGCCGGACACCAGTTCCTCATAGGTCACAGGCTCCGCAACTCCCGTCATGCTGAAATAATCTATTCCCGCCACGTCATCATTCACATATCTGTTCTCGGAGATGGCCTCGAGATGCTGCATATGGGTATCCTTCTCCGCATCGACCTGTCCGGCTATGGATCCGGTCCTGTTATTCATCTCATCAAATACCGGAATGGATGAGCAGCCTGTAACCGTAGTTCCGAAGCCCGCTATGCCGCCTACGTAAGAAGAAGCGGAGAGATAGGACATGGCTCCCGAATCCTTTATTATGGAGAAGGACTGTCCTGCGATACCTCCTATGTAGCTTCCCTCTTTGGACCGGACGGATCCGAAGCTTTCGGAACGGGCGACAATACCGTGGGCCATATACCCGACTATTCCGCCGGCACCGTCCTTCTTGCTCTCTATACGTCCGTTGTTCTCACATTCAAGTATTATATTCCTGAGCAGATATTTGTCCGAGAAACCACCGTCCAGATTTCCCGCAGCATTTTCCTCAGGATCCTCGGAATCCGTACACATGGATCCTCCGATACCGCCTATATCGATATCGCCCATAACGGTGCCGCTGTTCTTGCAGTGATCCACTCTTCCCTGCTCAATGGCTTCGATATCCTCTTCAGAAACGTCCTTTATGATCTCATCCGTCTCGCCCTTGGTGAAATCCCCTATCCTGTCAAGCTCATCGGAGATAATGTGAAATACCTTGTTTACCTGATCGTTGACATCGGAAAGATCCTCAGTGACTATGTCAGAGGTATTGTCACTGTGGTCCGCTATGACAGAAAGGGTATCGCTCATGGCGTCCAGGTTCATCCTGAGAACCTCTCTGGCGTAATCAAACTCCTCACCCAGTCTCGGCATGGTGGGTTTAGGCATATCATTTATGTGATCAAAGACCTCATTGGTATCCGCTATGGTCTCATGGAGGGCGTCGGAAATGTCATCCATCCTGTTGTAGAGCTTCTTCGCATTCTTCTTGGTATCCTTTGCAGCATCCACGGTTTCCGGGATAACTATGGAAAGAATGTCCTTTACGGCTTCAAATCTGTCGGGAAGGTTCCTGAGTCTCCTGTCTTTCAGCTCCTCCTTGTCATTCTCCAGTTCCCTCATATCCGAATCCGAAAGACGCTCCGTCACATTGGCATCCTTTAAGAGCTTACGTATGCTCTTCGCCGTGTCGTGGAAGCTGTCATTTGCCTCATCCAGATCATCCAGCACTTCGGGCATGGCTTCCGTCAGATAGTCCACTCTGGCCTGGAGTGAATCCGCCGCATCCCCCATGCTGTTTAAATAATCCTTGCTGGTGGTGGTAAGGGCATCCCCTGCGTTGACGGCGTTCTTTGCGTAAGCGGAAAGAAGCTCCATGTCATCAGTCATGATATCCGATGAAGCGTGCACATCATCCAGGGATTTCTGCACCAGATCGTGAAGCTCATCCACAGCATCCGGAAGGGTCTCCAGATCGTCAAGAGTAAGATAGGGTTCCATCTGCCCGACTATTCCTCCAACGTCCTTACGTCCGTATACATTTCCGCCGTTTTCACAATATGAGACGAATCCCGCCTGGCGGCCCACTATTCCTCCAACATTGTAGCCGTTATGCTCATAGCCTATGTCTCCGTAGTTTCCGCTCTGGAAGATGGCTCCCGTGGAATAGCCCGCTACTCCGCCGGTATCCATTCCCTTTAATTTCCTGAAAGTCTCCTCACTGTCCCTGCGATAGCCTCCGGAAAGTATGGCAGACATCTTGTCCATGCCGGGGTCCATATCGTCGGACTCCTCCACCCATTCTGTGGTGTTGTTTACGGCTCCGTGATTAAATGAATAGGCCGTGACCCCATAGTTTTTCCCGGTAATGCCTCCGGTGAAATACTGTCCCGTGATCTCCGCCTTATTGGAGCAGGCCATGATGGTTCCCGGAACCTCATTTATTCCGGCTATGCCTCCAGTGATATTCCGGCCGCTTATACTTCCCTCAAAGGTGCAGTCGGAGATGATGCCTTCATTTATCCCGCAGATGCCGCCGGTTATCATGGAGTTATCGGAAACTGCGACCGAAGCTTTGACCACAAGGTTTCTCACCACGGCTCCCTGCTTTATGTAGCGGAAAAGACCTGAGGTGTAGCCCTCTTTTTCAAATGATACCCCGCTGATACTGTGTCCCTTTCCGTCAAAGGTTCCAAAGAAAGCAGGTACCGAGACCTCACCGCACTCTGACAGATCTATATCGCTGGTAAGTATAAAAGTCTTACCCTGTGAATAGGACTCGATCCCCGCATTTTTCGCCATATCGCAGAAGGCGGAGGGTGAATCGATCCTCACCACGCTGTTGCCGCTCTCCGGGGAAAATACCTCCTCCTCTGAGTCATCGGAGGAAAGATAATCCTTCTGGATCACTCTGGCCTCACCCGCGCAGATACTGTCCGCATCAAGGACATCCCCAAACACAGCCTGAGGACATGTAATATTTACTATAAGAGCTGCCGCGATCAGGGCCGACAGCTTTCCCGTTCTGAAATACCGACCCATATCACTTATTCTCATCAGTTTCTCCTTTATCCTTAACCCCGTTCTTTTCATCTTCTGCCGGAGCATCTTTTGCTTCCGCTTTATCGTCAGCTTCCGCTTTTTCCTCCCCGGGTCCCCCCGGCCCGAAGTCCTTCCCGGCCGCCTCTTCTTCCGTCACGGCACCTGCATCGTCCTTTGTTTCCGGATTATACGTAAGCACCGTTTTTCCTCCCCCTTCTTCATCTTCCACATGGCTCATCTTTCCGGTGGCGAGAAGGATATTTGCGTCCCCTCTTAGGATTCCCTTCATCTCTCCCACGAAGTGTCCGCTGATATTACCCTGGACAACGCCGTCTATACGTACTATTCCCGTCTCGTGATTCAGTGTGAGCGGTACCGAAACCTTGAAGGAGGTCTTGTCTATGATCTTTTCACCGAGGAGCAGGATCTCCGGAAGCACAAACATTACAAGCAATATGGAGATTATGGTTCCCCGTCCAAGAGCCTGCCCGATACCGCAGATTGACGCATCGGAGCTCATGTTTCCTATGAGTATCCCCGCAAGGGCCAGTATGGTACCGGAGGTAATGATGGTGGGGAAGGCGAAATTCATGGTCTCCACTATTGCATCCTTCTTGGACATCTTATCCTTAAGCTCCAGGAAACGTCCGGAAATAACAATGGCGTAGTCGATATTGGCACCCATCTGGATGGAGCTTACGATAAGGTACCCCATAAAGAATACGTTCTGATGCTGTATCACAGGGAAAGCGAAATTAAGCCAGATGGCGCCCTGAATTACAAGTATCAGGAGGATAGGCATTCCAACGGACATAAAGGTAAACAGGAGAACTGCCAGCACCGCGAGTATCGACACCACGTTTACCACCGTATTGTCCCTGGCGAAGGTATTCTTAAGATCCAGCTGTGAAGTGGATTCTCCTGCCACCAGGACCCTTCCCTCATAATATCTATGGGCGATATCATGCATCTTCCCAAGGAATTCAAAGGTCTCCTCCCCTTCTTCGGGAAGATTCAGGTAAACCAGCATTCTGGAATAATTCTCACCCTCCAGCTGATCCCTGGCTATCTGCATCTTGTCATGGGCATCGGTGATATCCTCCATAACGTCATCATCCACCGATACATAACCCTTATCTATCTCGTCATAGAGGAACATCATGAGATCGATAAACGGAATGGAATACTCGGAAGAATTAAGTATGTGTCCGTACTCTTCGTCATCCACCGCATAGGCTGCGTACAGCAGCTCCGCCACTTCGTAATCCATTTCCATAAGCTCCGAGAACTGTCTCGCCGTGAGCTTGTCCGTCAGCATATATCCGTCCATTGCCTCAGTGCTGGTGAGGGCTGTGATCTTTTCTATCTCCGGGCACTGCTCCAGGTCATGAAGAAGCTTTGCCTCGGTCTCATAGCTGTCCCTCGGAATGATGAGGGCAGCAAAATTCTCCTTTCCGAAGGTCTCTTCTATCATCTCATCCGCTATCTGAATCTCATTTTTAACAGGGGTTTCAAGAGTTGAATAGCCGTACACATAGGGGCATTTATTGGACACAAGGAAAGCGCCCACCAGTATTACCATGAATACAGGCGGCACCACGAAGCGTACAAGGTAAGCGAACTTACCCACAAAGGGAATATCCGGCACGAAATTCTTGTGCTTGGTCTTATCCATGGCATTTCCGAAAAGCATGATAAGTCCCGGCATAAGGGTAAATACCGCAAGAAGGGAAAGGAGCACCGCCTTTATAAGGCAGAGCGCCATATCCGGACCTATGCCGTACTGCATGAACATCATCGCTATAAGACCGCCCATGGTGGTAAGGGAGGAAGAAAAGATCTCGGGGATCGCTTTACTTAAAGCCACGATATCCGCTTCCCTGATGGGAAGCTTCTCATGCTCCTCCTTATAGCGGTTACAGAAGATGACCGCATAGTCGATGGAGAGTGCCAGCTGCAGCACTACCGTAACGGAATTGGATACAAAGGAAATGGTGCCGAAAA
>CADBTX010000306.1 GCA_902797705.1 uncultured Lachnospiraceae bacterium
AGGTGTTTTTCGTCGATTTTTTTATAGTATAGTCTCCAAAGTGCTAAGGATCTCCAGCACCCTGTCCTCTTCCAGGGCATCTGCCGCATCATCCAGTTTTTTCAGCTCACTGTCAAGTTCATCCGTAAGCTTATATTCCCTTATCAGCCTGATATCATCCTTAATACTGTCGTAATCAAAGTTCTCAACAGCATTTCTCACATTGAAGATAAAGGTCATAAGGGTCTCCCGGCGGAGAGCCTCCTTAAAGAGATTCTTTAATGCGCTGTCTTCATCTTCCTCATCCTTCTTAAGGTAGTCTGTGTAGATGAAGTTCATGGAATTCTTTATTGCTCTGTAGTCTTCAAGGAGAGCATCCGTCTTAGCCAGGATCTCGTCGATATTGTTCTCATTACCGCAGCGCTCGAGATACTCAGCCATGACCGAGAGATTGACTGCGCCCACTATCCTCGCCGAGCTCTTAAGGGCATGCACCTTGATGGTATAATTCTGGATATCCCGCTTATCCGCCAGGTTCTTGATCTCCTCGGCTCTTTCGTCAATGGTCTTATAGAAGGTGATGGCGGAATCCTTTAGCACAGCGGTGTCTCCGCAGCTTGCTATAGCAACGTTGTAGCTTAAGTTTTCAGCCTCACGGTAGGCAGCGACGAAGTTCTCATCAACTTCTCCGGCATCTGCATTTGCATCATCGATTTCCGCATCCTCGGGATCTATGATATCGATCTTCTCCGGCGGCAGATAACGTATGATAAGTTCCTCCAGTTCGGAAGGAGAAACCGGCTTAGAGATATAATCATCAAAGCCGTAGCTTCTGTATTTATCTCTGGAGCCTGCCCCCGCATTGGCGGTGAAGGCGATACAGGGAACTCCCCGGCATTTATTATCCACCAGTTCATTCATGGCCTTAAGGGTATCGATACCATCCATCACCGGCATACGGTGGTCTATGAACATCATGTCGTAGTGATGGGATCTTACAAGCTTTAATGCATCATTTCCGCTTACAGCGGTATCGATCCTGATCCTGGTCTTCTTAAGGAGTCCCTTGAATACCGTAAGGTTCATCTCGGTATCGTCAACCACCAGAAGGGACGCATCCGGAGCCCGGAAAAGTTCTGTATACTTATTCTGGTTAAGGATAGACTTCTTATACGCTTCAGCAAAGTCACCCATCCTCTTCCAGTCCACAACCCTCTGCTTAAGTTTAAAGGAGAACTCGGAACCCTTACCGTATTCACTGCTGACCTCAAGAGCAGAGCCCATGATATTTAAGAGATTCTTTACTATGCTGAGTCCGAGACCGGTACCCTCGATATTTCTGTTCCTCTGAAGATCCACACGTTCAAAGGGCGAGAACAGCCTTTCGAGATCCTCGGGCTTTATGCCGATTCCGGTATCCTTGACGCTGACTTCCAGCATTATCTCATCATCCGATTCCTTTTCAAAGTTGAGATCAAAGGTAACAGTGCCCTTTTCCGTATATTTGACCGCATTGGTAAGGATATTCAGAATACACTGCTTCACCCTGTCCTCATCTCCGAGAAGCACGGAGGGAAGATCAGGATTCGCATTTACCACAAGCTCCAGTCCCTTATTATGTGCACGGACAGCAACCATGTTCACAAGATCCGTGATCATAAAGCTGGTCTTGTATTCGTCGGAGAGGATCTCCATCTTCCCCGCCTCTATCTTTGAGAAATCAAGGATATCGTTTATGAGGTTCAGGAGGGACTTGCCCGCATTGTTGATATTGGAGGCATATTCCAGGATGTGCTCGTTATCGCTTTCCCGGATGATCATCTCATCCATTCCAAGGACAGCGTTGATGGGAGTCCTGATCTCGTGGGACATGCTTGCAAGGAAGTCACTCTTCGCCCTGTTCGCTTCCTCAGCCTGACGCTTTGCCTTTCTCAGTTCATCGCTCTCTTCCGCCTTTTCCGTTGCAATGATGAGATACAGGCTTCCTATTGCATAAAGAATGAGCAGAAAGGCAAAGGCATAGATGACAATGGTGGATGCATCAAGCAGCCCCCGGGTCATGATATCCGGCTCCACATATCCCTGTATACGGAAGAGAGTAAAGGGAACATCGGCTGTAAAGAAGATGTACTTCTCCCCTTGCACCGTGTAGAAATCGGCATTGGAGGACCTGAGCTCCATATTGCGGGACAGCTCGTTAAAGATATCCCTGTAGTTCCGGCTCTCGAAATAAGCGGCTTCATTGTCCGTCACATCACTGAAGGGCATTATCACATCTCCGCCTCTGGTGGTGATGACTATCTTCCTCTTATCCCTGGAAAGAAGCGAAAAGGTCTCCCTTAAGCCGTAATCGTCGAAAAGTTCATAAACCACGTATTTGACGTTCTTTCTGTTGTAAACGGGACAGGTAAAGAGAAGACCCTCATCCTTAACATAGTTTATGCCCATATTTCCCCGGAAAGCATCCAGTATTCCGGAAAAAACGGTAACATCCAGAGGTTCTCCGCTTATGGCATTTCCTCCAAGAGCCTGAAGTCCCATGGACTGATGGGCACTGTCAGGACGGACGGCATCCAGGATATGCTTATCCGCACCGTCGCTGTTCTCCACTATCTTTGCGATGTAGTGAAGCTTATCAGTCTCCCTGAAAAGTTCATCGGAAACAATGGCAGCCAGATAATCTGCCTGCTCACAGACCTGAGAATTCACGTAATCCCGGATGATGGTCGAAAGACGGCTGTTAAGGAGAAATCCGGATATTACAAAGACCACGATAAAAAGAACCCAGACTATTATTATCTTTATTCTTTCATTGATCCTCTTCATTAACTATTTCCACTCCACGGACAAACCAGTCCATTTCATTGATAAGGGCCTTGTCCGGGATAACCTCCCCCGAACGGCAGATATAATTACCCTTATTGTCTCTGATCATATTACTGAACACATCCCTGCCGGAAAGGATAATGCGCTTTTCAGTCTCCACCCTGTCCGAAACATAGGACGGTATCACATCGGAAAGCTCCCCGAGCTTAACGTAATCCTCTTCTATCCCATACCAGTATCCGCTGTTCTTTACCACATTTCCCCGGAGATATTCTTTTATAAGGTCGGTATATATCTTTTCCCAGTTGGTGTCCACACTGACCAATTCTCCGCTGCTTCCGCTGGATTTATGGCAGCCGATGAAATAAACACCCTCCTCAAGGGAGATCTCCAATGCATTATTGGTATTGGCGTGTACTGTTATGATGTCGCAGTCATGATCCTCAATAAGGCTCTTTGCATACTTCTTTTCCTTTTCACTGTCGGAATAACTGCCAAGGAACATCACATGGATCTTTACATTGGCGTTTACCTTCTCGGCCCCCATGGAAAAGGCGTTTATCCCGGAATTAACATCGGAATTATTAAGAGCTGCCACATACCCGAGATTATTGCTCTTCGTCATCATTCCGGCGATCACACCGGAAAGATATCTGGCCTGATAGACCCTCGAGGAATAATTGACAAAATTCAGCACACCCTCTGCAGGGGCATTGCAGAAAAAGGTGATATCCGAAAACTCTCCGGAATACTTTTCCATCATCTTTTCAAAATTCCCGCTGGAGAGCACTATGGTCCGGCATCCGGAATCCGCCATTTTCTTAACCGTATTGTACAGTTCCTCTTCGGAGCCGTTAATATTATCCGCCATCATGAGATCAAAACCTATATTGTCCCTGGCGGCATAGATACCCTCTGCATTAACCTGATTCCAGCCGTTGTCCTCCCGGTCTCCGTCGAGGATAAAGCCCACCTTCAGCACGCCAGGTCCCTCCCCGAGGCCGGCAAAGGTTATGACTATATAGAGTACCATGGATACGGCTATGAACAGAAGCGCAAAGAACAGATGTATGGCAAATCCGTTTTTATTCATCTATAATGACTCCCGATACAAACCATTCAAGATCATAGAGTACTTCCCTGTCGGGCATGGACTCTCCTTCATTGACCCTTACATCACCGTTGATATCTGTAATGGGGCCATAGAACACATCCTTCTTCCTGTCTTTCATAAGCTGACGCTCTGCATCCACTTCCTCTTCCACCCCGCTTTTCACGTGCTCCGAAAGCGGAACTATATCGAGAGCGTTGCCGTCTATACCCACATGATCATTTTCACCCAGGAAGATGCCTCTCTCGCATCTTTGTATCTGCTCCGAATAAAAATCGGTGAGATCCAGCGCTGCTCCGGTAAGGAAGGTATTCGGGTAACGGTCGCTCAGATCAAAATGCATGCCTATGGACCAGACCCCGCTTTCTTCCGCCGCAGCCAGAGGCTCGTTCGAAACCCCGTCACAGGCAAGGATGTCAAGCTTTCTCTTATTTATAAAATCCGCGGCGTCCTTTTTGTCATCCCCTGTTCCGGAAAACCTGACAAAGACCTTTGCTTCGGGATTTACCTTTTTCACTCCAAGAGTAAAGGCATTGACCCCGGTTATCAGTATCGGCTCCCTGTTCTGGGAATAAAAGCCGATATTGCCGCTGTCGGTCTGCAGTCCGGCCACGATCCCGGTCAGGTAATGAGCCTGATACAGTCTTCCTGTAAAGGTCAGGAAGTTAGGCATATAGCTGTTTCCGTAAAAACAGGTGAAGTTTACCTCAGGATGGGCTATGGCCACGGTTCTGGCATAGTCCTCATAAAACGAGGAATCGAGAACGATAAGGGAACAGCCGTCTTCGATCAGTTCCACCATCCTGTCCATCGATGATTCATCCAACGGAACATTCTCAAAGTATTCCAGCACAAGCCCCCTGTCTTTGCTGATCTTATAGAGCGGATCGAAATGAACCTCCGAGAGACTCCTGTCATCATGAGTGCCGTTCATTATGAGGCCCACCTTCAGTTCCTTTGCTTCCCGACCTTTGGCCACAAAAATATAGGTGAACAACAATAAAGCCGTAAAAGCGATCAAACAGATCGCGCCTGTGATAAAAATACCTTTCTTCATGGACCCCGAGAACCCTTAAGTATCTTAAAAGCGTTTTTCTGAGGAAAACAATACTCTGTGCTATAATAAGCCTGAGTATAACCATTCTAACATCATTTGATATATTTGAAAACATTGAAAGCATTGAAATACCTGAAAATAACCCTGTGTCTGATCTCCACAGCCCTTATGATATCCGGCTGCGGCGACAGCGGGAATAAAAACTCCTTTTCCATCACCTGCTTTGATGCGGAAAAAGGTGACGCATTTTTCATTAGGGGCAGGGATTTTGCCGCCCTCATTGATACGGGGTATAAGTTTGATGCGGATGAGATAATTGAGTTTCTGTCAAAAAAGAAGGTTAACAGGCTGGATCTTCTTATAATCTCCCACTTTGACAAGGATCATGTGGGCGGCGCTTCAAAGATATTAAAGCATATCCCCGTAGGCCGGGTAATAACCACCAACAGGACCAATTCCGATAAAAGGACCGAAAAGTTTTTTGAGACCGCGGATGCTTTGGGACTTGATATTGAGGTCCCATCCTCCGATATAAGCATATATGGGGGCGGTCTCGGTTTTTTGATTATTCCTCCCGGAAAAAAGGATTATCCTGACAGCGACGATAACAATTCTTCACTTATAGTGAAGGTTTCAGGAGAGAGCGGATCCATGCTATTTACAGGTGACGCAGAGGATTACCGTTTAAGCGAGATCCTTGACAGAAGCGATATGAAATGCGATGTCCTTAAGATGCCTGCCCACGGCAGGGATTTCCGGAGCTTCGACAGTCTTATGGAAATTACGGATCCGAAGATCGCAGTCATCACCTCATCAAAGGAAGAGCCGCCATCCGATAAGGTGATCTCCGCTCTTAAGGAAAGGGGTATTGATATCTTAGACCCCGGTGACCCGGGCTCCATAACTTTATTTTTTAATGAAAGCGGCATAGATATACAATGAAAAAAGCATTGATCTTTACCCTTATCTTAATAACCTTCATTCTCTCTCCCTTAAGTATATACGGAGAGATAAACGGACCCGAGTTAACAAAGCTCGACAATCATTCCATGCGTCCCAATAACAATGTGATGGGTATACATATCGGTGAAGGAGTGGAGTCCGTGGCTTCGGACACCTTCAGGAACCAGGTAAACCTTAAATTCATTGAGGTGGCTCCGGGAAATCCCTACTTCACCTCTTTTTCCTACTGCCTCTACGATAAGGATATGACGACCCTTATATGCTTTCCCCAGGCCCTTGACAAGGCCGAGATCCCGGGATCCGTTACAAAGATAAACCAGTATGCTCTCTACGGAGTTGAGCCCGGGATCTCAAACGCAGTAAAGGATGCAATAAAAAATAACGCCGCAAAGCGCGGCGTTGAATATGAATACCTTAGTTACAATACCTTTCCCTATGCCAATCACTGGCCCTACACCTGTGAATATCCTCTTACGAACTAGTCTCCACATCCCTGTATACGGACTCAAAGCTCTCGGGGGAAACGGGCTTTGAGAAATAGAAGCCCTGGAAGATATCACAACCCATCTCCGACAGGAATCCAAGCTGTTTTTTGCTCTCCACTCCCTCTGCTATGACCGTCATACCCAGGCGCTTTGCCATGGAGATCACGGATTCCAGTATGACTGAAGCCCTCTCTTCATCTTCAGTGGCGTTTAAGAAGCCCATATCGATCTTCAATACATCGATCTTTATGTCCTTAAGCATATTCAGGGATGAGTAGCCGCTTCCGAAGTCATCCATCTCCACCTGGAAGCCCTGCTCCTGAAGCTTGTCCACCAGCTTTGATCCGTCTGAACGGTCAAGCATCACTGCTGTCTCCGTGATCTCAAGCTTCAGTTTTTCCGGTGTAAGATCGTACCTGGCCCTCAGATCGTGGAGGCTCTGCTCTATATCCAGATAATATATGTCCTTGGGTGAGATATTTACGGAAATGGACATATCTTCAAGGGGAGTACCCTTCCACTCATTCAGCTTCTTTGCGGCCTCCTCCCATATCACCTCGTCAAGCCTGTAGATCTGATTGGTCTTTTCAAGCACGGGAATGAATTCTCCCGGGGAAACGATCTTTCCGTCGGAAATCCAGCGGGCAAGGGCCTCCGCTCCCACCAGGTTCCCGTCCTTATCAACCTGGGGCTGAAGATACATCCTGAATTCATTATTTTTCAGGGCCTTATCGAAGCGCGAGAGGATATCGTTCTCAATAAGAGTATCCTTCATCATCTCATCGGTATAATAAACTATCTCGGTCTCATCATCGTTGTAAACGCTTTTCAGAGCCATGCTGGTCTTATCCAGCATAATGGAGGGACTCATGTCGGTATTTTCTATGGCATAGACTCCCACCTTCACCACCATACGGTAGCCGTCGCCCACAGCATGCTTGGAAAAATCATTTATAAGGGACATGAACTCATCCTCCCGGAAGAGCTCCTTTTCCATAAAGATGGCAAAATGATCTCCGTTGATCCTTCCGATCTTTGCCCCTCTCTCTCCGTAATCCTGAGTTAAGAGCTGGGCCTCCTTTACGATTATCTCATTTCCCTTACCCATTCCGTAGAGCTGGTTTATTATCTTGAAATTTCTGACATCCGTGCTGATCATCAGATATTCGGATACATTATTCTCTTTCAGATACTGACTTACAGCGTTATGGAAGCCGTCCCTGTTATAAAGACCGGTCATTACGTCGTGATCCAGCCAGTAGGAGCCTCCCACTTCTCCTTCCTTCTGGCTGGCCTTATCCTTGTACATTTCGGAATCCGCCACCTGCACGACGGACTGATAGTCGGTTCCGTCCTCGGGATAGCGGGCAAAACCACAGCTTATTGAAACATTGACGGATTTTCCGGAAACCGTGACCTTTCTGTTCATGACCTCCTTCATCCTTTTGATTATGGCTTCATAGAAATTATTCTCATGGGGTCCGTGGATGATGATGGCAAATTCATCGCCGCCGATCCTGTATACCGTATCACCCTGCCGGATGGTATTAGCCATCCGTTCGGCAGCGATATGGAGGATCTCATCACCGGTCTTATGCCCATAGGTGTCGTTTATCCTCTTAAAATCATTGAGATCCACATAGATGATGCCGTATTTATCCCTGTTGGCCTTGAGCTCTTCCAGTGAGTCATTGTAGGCCCTGGAATTTCTCACCTTTGTCAGGGGGTCTGAATATGAAAGACCTTTTAACTCCTCCTCCCTTACCTTAAGGGAAAGGAAAAGATAATATACAAAAGCAATAAGGAAGGCAACCAAAACAGCTGCCACTGCAGACAGTGCCCTCTCCGCACCGTTTACCCAGCCCCCGTTTGGAGCGATCAAAAGATGCCACTTCTCGTCGTTTGGCATCCTCTTATCTACCATGATGGGATTCTCCATAAAGGATTCACCAAAGGAAGAAAGGGTCATGGTCCTTCCTCCCGCGGGATTGGTCCTGTACAGCCTGTAATTGTAACCCAGATCCGCAAGATCATATACTCCGGAATTTCTGAAGAGCGCTTCTTCATCCAGAATGATGACGGCGTAGCCCATATGTTCCTCTTTTTCCGGGATATTGTTGGTGTTTTCCTTAAAGAACTGGACAATTGCAAATACCTTCTCCCCGCTAAGGAGATTAAAGGTATCGGAAATGATCTTTCCGCCGCTTATCCTGGAATAGTTTGCCTCGTGGTTCAGTGTACTGCCCTCAGCCACAAGATCAGGCACTATAACTCCTCTTGCATCGGAAGGATAGATATATTCCAGTTCTTCTCCGTTGAAGATCATTGCCATCTTGAGAACATCCTGTCCCTGTTCGAAGAATTTCTCGCAGGCAGCGTCAAGCTTGTTCTTATCACGGATACCGTATTCCGTGCAGATGATATTCAGCATGTCCGCGCAGTACATTCCGGTATCGATATATTCTATTATCCTGGATTCGGCTGATTCCGCAGCAGTACGGGCTCTGGTCACCCGTATCTGACGATAGAAATCGTAAGCGCAAAAAATTATCACGAGAAAAGCGGAGAGGCAGATTATAAATATGCCTCCCGCTTTCAGAATGTTATTTTTTCTTTTTTCAGTCAAAGTTTCCGACATGAGATGATATCTGTTTTACTCAATCCTTGAAGAATGCCATCTCATCATTGAGTTTCTTAGCAATATCCTTAAGATCGCTTGCTTCACTGGCAAGAGTTGTAACAGTAGCGGAAAGCTCCTCCATGGAAGCCCCGGTCTCCTCTGATGAAGCCGCATTTTCTTCGGATATCGCAGAAAGAGCGCTCATTGCGTCCACCACTGTGTTCTTGGAAGAATCGCAGGTTTCGGCGCCCTCTGAGATATGCTGAACACCGCCTACAGTATCATTGATATCGGTGATCATTCCGTTGATGGATTCAATAGTCTCACCAAGTGCGGACTGCTGCTCCATGTTGCCCTGCTTAACCTCGTCCGCAACACCAACTGCAGCACTTGACTGCTGTAAGAGCACATCCATCTCCTTACGGATCTCTTCTGCCATGATCCTGGAATCGTCAGCAAGCTTTCCGATCTCCTCAGCAACAACAGCAAAGCCCCGTCCTGCCTCTCCTGCTCTCGCCGCCTCGATGGAAGCATTGAGGGAAAGAAGGTTGGTCTGACTCGCAATGGAAGAGATGCCCTCTACCTTGTCGTTGATATTGGATACCGCATTCTGTGTGGCCTCGATGGCGCTGGTGATATTGTCGATCTTTGAGGTCATCTCGCTGCTGGAATTCTGCAGAGCTTCAAGCGACTTTCCTGAAACCTCGGAAGCCTCCTTCATCTTTCCTGCCAGTTCCTGCAGTGTTCCGGATGAACCCTTTACATCCTGTACAGCATCTCCGATCCTGCCCACATTCTCCGATGCAGACTGGATCTCATCCGCCTGCTGGGTAGCTCCGCTTGCGATCTGCTGTACCGCATTTGATACGTCCTCTGCTGTCAGAGATATCTGGTTCGCCATATCAGCCAGTTCCTCTGAAGAATTCCCCACATCCACAGCGGATGACTTGATATCCGCAACGATTCCCGAGAGAGTATCAATAAGGGAATTGGTGGCAGTTGAGATCTGACCGAATTCGTCCTTCCTTCTGTCATGCTTTTTAACCTTGGTAAACCGCCCGTCCGCCAGATCATCCAGCGAAGCGCTGATGTCCGTAATGGGATTTGTAAAGCTGTTTGCCATAAGGAAGGAAATTATCACGGCAATTATCAGCATGATAAGGCCGACTATAAGTGTAACGACAGCCGACTTGGTGGCAGATGAGAGCACTACCTTTGAATTATTGGCGGTAACAACCGCAAATCCGGTCTTAGGCTCTATAACATATGCGATGAAAGCACTGTAACCCTTTCCTGTATCTGCGGTATAGAATCCTTCCTGCTTTCCGGAGGTCATAAACTCGCTTGTGGCCCTGGACTCTTCCTCATGAGCTCCCTCGCCGTATTCGTACTGGGCGTGAGCCAGAAGGTCACCGTTTCTGTCAGCCACAAATGCATCACCCGACTCCGATGCCAGGAATTCATGCAGATCGGAAAGCTCATAATTTCTCTGAACTATTCCTATTGTCTCTGAGGTGCTTCCCTCGGCATAGATGGGAACCGCTATGGTTATCTGTCTCTTACCGGTGGACTTGCTGACGATAAGGTCAGACACATACAGCTTTCCGTCCATAGCCTGCTTAAAATAATCACGGTCCGAAACATCCACGCAGTCTCCCTTTGTACGGAGTATCTGCATTCCGTCACCGCCTGTGATAACGGTACCGTTACCGTCGGCAAGGAACTCATCGATGGACTGCATCTGTGCCAG
>CADBTX010000307.1 GCA_902797705.1 uncultured Lachnospiraceae bacterium
ATATTTATAGGCTATGTGCCCGCTGGAATACTTGCTCCCTGCCGGGAAATCGTCTCTTAAGGCGGTTTCGTCGATCTTTACCACTGCTCCGTCAATATCAAAATCAAATTCACTCCGGCTGTTTCCGATATTGTCTATGGCGGAGAGCACTTCTTCCGTGGTGGTACAGCGGAAGTGTCTGACCACAGGGACAACGGCATTATTAAGGATATCCAGTCCTCCTGTATGGCTTAAAGTGAGTTCATCTGGCCCCTGCTGCACATTAAAAACAAACATGCTTAAATTCCGGCTTTTTGTTACCGAGGGATCCAGCTGCCGAAGGGAACCTGCCGCCAGATTTCTTGGATTAGCCGCAAGGGGACGGCCTGAACGCTCCTGCTCCTCATTGAATTTTTCAAAGACAGGGGTCTTCATATAGACTTCGCCCCTTAGTTCCAATGAATCATAGGGGAGATCCAGAGTTTTCTTCACGTCATCTATGACAAAGGCGTTACCCGTCACATCCTCGCCTGTAAAGCCGTCACCACGGGTCTCCGCAACCTTCAGCTTTAAGACGCCCTCCTCCCTTTCATAGCGGAGGCTCATGCTGAGGCCGTCTATCTTTGTTTCCACGGAAAAACTGCAGCCCGGATGTTTTTCATGGACCTTATTGACCCAGGAGACCACATCCCCGGGAGTGAACACGTCCTCGATAGACAGCATAGGCACGTTATGTTTTATCTTTACGCCGGCTTCTCTTTTTGCTTTTCCGCCGATCTTTTTTGTGGGGGAATCGCTTCCAACCCATGAAGGATGCTCTTTTTCAGCCTTTTTTAATTCCTGCATCAGCATATCGTATTCATAATCCGATATCTCAGGAGCGTCCTCATTATAGTAGAGGTTCATATGATGCTCTATCTTTTTCTTTAAGGCCTTATATTCCGTAATGTTCATGATGTGAGTTCCCTTATCTCCTTAGAACTTAATTCTCTGTATTCTCCCGGCTTCAGATCCTTTAGGAGGATATTACCGAACCTTATTCTTTTCAGCTTCATAACCCTGTAACCGTAATACTCCATGACACGCCGGATCTCGCGGTTGATGCCTTCCGTCAGGATGATATTTACCCGGCTTGGACTTATCTTTCTGATCTTCAGGGGCTTATTCCTTCTTCCCGGCACAAGTTCCAGGCCGCCCTTCTCCATTTTGCTTATGTCCCGGCTCTCTATCTCCTTATCAAGGGAAACCTCATACTCCTTTTCGATACCGGAATCCGATCTTAGCAGGCGGTTTACGAGGCTGCCGTCATTGGTAAGAAGGATGAGGCCCTCCGACTCCTTATCCAGACGCCCTATGGGATAGACCCGGGTCTTATAATTTATGGCGTCAATGATATTGTTTTTCTCCTTCCCCTGGTCCACGGTGCTGGTGACCGTACCCCTCTTTTTATTGTAGAGGAGCACCACCTTCTTTTCGGAATCCGGGTTTTTATCAAGGAGCTTTCCGTCTATACGGATCTCCTCGTCCCCGTTAAGCATCATGCCGGGAACAGCCTTTACTCCGTTGACGCTTATCCTTCCGGACATAATAAAACTGTCTGCCCTGCGTCTTGACATGACGCCTGAAGCAGACAGGTATTTATTGATACGCATTTTTTCATTCATCATAATTCAAAATGCCAGCCGATCTCGGCGAGCTTTAAGTGCATATCTATCTTTCTGTAAACATTCCTCTGTATAAAGGGTTTTTTAAGAAAGTCGCAGGCTCCCTGATCATAAGCACGGGCAGTGGACATGATCGTGATATCGGTAACGGTGAGAATGACCGGGATATCCTTAAAGTCGGGCATGGCGTGTATCTCCTCCATGCAGGAGATACCGCTTTCATCGGGCATGTTCATGTCCATAAGGATTATGTCGGGTCTGAAACTCTGAACCTTTTCAAGTGCTTCTCCGGCAGAAGAGGCGGTCTCCACTTCGTACCTTTCGGAAATGATATCAACTCCCTTTTTCAGCATGGTAGGCATATCGTCTACCAGAAGAACCTTTTTGTCCTTTTTCTCCATAAATACGCTCCTTTAGGATCTTGTGGTATAATCAATGATACATTATTAACGTAAGCATTTCAAGAGGAGCAAGGGTCATGATAAGATTGAGTGAAGACAACAGAGAGTGTGTATTATCCTGCGAGATATTCCCGCCGAAGAAGGATGCGGGTTTCCCGAAGGTCTATGAGGTGGTGGACAGTATAGCAGCTCTTAAGCCCGCATTTATAAGCGTGACCTACGGCGCCGGGGGATCCAATTCCGGAAAGCAGCTGGAGATAGTGGATTACATACAGAATAAGACGAATGTGGAAGCTCTTGCCCACATAACAAGTGTGGGATTCGGGAAAAAGGATCTGGAGAAGTGCCTGAATGACTTCGAGGAAAAGGGAGTGAAGAATGTCCTGGCCCTCCGGGGTGACCGTCCCCGGGATATGAGCGATGAAAGGTTTTCTTCCAGGGAATTTGAACATGCAACGGACATGATAAGCTATATGAGGGATAGCGGCAGGGACAGGGACTCTCTCTTTATCGCCGGAGCCTGCTACCCGGAAAAGCATCCTGAGGCACCGGATAAGCCTACGGATATCTATTTCCTTAAGAAAAAACAGGATTGCGGCTGCGATCTTCTGATAAGCCAGCTTTTCTTTGATAACAGTTTCTTCTACAGATTCCTGGAATACACTGAAAAGAACGATATCACCATACCTGTTCACGCGGGGATAATGCCAATAGTGGACGCGAATATGCTGGGACGCACCGTGACACTTTCCGGTACCAGCGTACCGAAGAAGCTTGCGGATCTCTGTGCGAATTACGGGGATGATCCTGAGGAAATGAAAAAGGCCGGTCTTGATTACGCCATAAACCAGGCGGTGGATCTTGCCTCAAACGGGGTACACGGGATCCATGTATATGCCATGAATAAGCCGGATATCTGCAAAGCCATATTTGACGCGGTGAGGGAGGGTTAGTACTAGTGCTGCTTTTGCTGCCGTTTATTCAGATCCCTTTTTAACATGAGATTTTCGTATAAAAGCAGCAGCAGCATTAAGACTGATGAGAAAAGGCTTATCATCCGGCCTTCCTTAAGCCCTTTGGGGAAGAAATCCAGCTCTATCTCATGGCGGCCCCCGGACAACCCGGTGGATATCCACAGGCCGTCAAATAAGTCAATGTGGGTGTCCCTTCCGTCCACCTTCATTGTCCAGCCAGGCTCATAGGGCACCGTGATTATGAGATGTCCCGGGGTTTTCATATCTATCACGCCTTTAAGGCTGTCATCATCTAATTTTAAGTCTTCCAGTTTTTCGGAACCGTTAACGGAAGAAGTAAAGGAATCCAGTACAGACATATTCAGCCTGTAAAACTCGATATCCATATCCTTATCGGAGGAGTCCTCGGGGATGAAGGTGATCTTTGTTCCCTCTGCATGATGTCCCAGATCCAGGAAGTACCTGTATTTATTAAACTGCACCTTTCCTAAGGAGGTGCCGTCAGAAACATTTACCTTTACCTCGTTTTCAGTTTTTGTATGGTCATAGGCATAGAGATGGCAGCTGTCGCTGTAGGTCACGGTAAGGGCGTTGTCGGATCTTGTTATGGTGCCGTTATCTTCGGAGCCGTAGCTCATAAGGGCGGTACCTGCGATATTCAGGTCATGCATCAGATCATTCTGGGCTTCCGCCGGGGAGCTTTTGCCGTTGGGAGGGGTCTCTTCCCCGTCGATTATCTGTTCCGCATGGGAAGAGGGGATAAAGAGCTTTTTCTCCGCTTCGTCATTGAGGCGGAGAACATAGCCGTTTGGCAGGGAGTCCCGGTATTCATAGAGGGCGGCGCCGTTATTGAATTTGATGGCGGCTGCTATATCCTCGGAGGTGCATATCTTTCCCTCGGGAACAAAGATGTATTTCTGCCCCGACAACAGACTGGTGAAAACCGTGGAGCCGTCATGGAGATAAAAGACCCTGCTGTTCATAAAGCCGTATTTGCTTAAATACTTGATAAGAAGACCGTTGGTGGTGGAGGAAAAAAATGACAGGGAAGGGTAATCCACCATCATTGAATGATTTCTCACGCTTCGTCCCACCTCGTCTCCTCTTGAAAGAGGGGAGTCGTTCTCCTTGTCGAGAGCGGCCTTTTCCTCATTAAGAGGCTTAAAATCCTCGTATTTCTTAAAATAATCCGTCCTCTTAACGGTCCTTCCGTTGGTGTAGTACATATTGAGAACTATCTCAAAGGCGAAGCAGAAGAGGATGGCATAGCGGAAAAAAGTCTCCTGTCCGTTTCCCGGGAAATGGATCTTTGCCGGGGAATAGCGGTAGAAGAGAAAGAGTATCATAAGGATAAGGGCCGTCACGTATGTAATGATCCGCGCGGGATCGTCCATCCTTTCCTTATCGGAAAAGAAGGCGGTGACTACTATCAGGATATAGGAGATTATTATGGCGGCATAGAAGAAGTTCTGCTTTTCCTCCCTTATCACCAGAAAGCCCTTGTAGGAGACGGTCATAAGGAGAAGTATATAGAGATAGCCCTGGCGGGCCGGAAGGGAATCCGGAAAATTAAGGCCGTGCCAGATAAAATTCAGTACATTGATGTTAAAGGAAAGCAGGAAAAAGAGGATAAGGGAAAGATGGCATAGCTTTTCCTTAAGACCTTCGTCTGTGTACAGCGCATAGATAAGTACAAGAAATACTGTGAGGAGGCCGCAGTAGATATTCGGATAGTGGCCGAGACCCGTTTCCGGAGTGACTCCCGGCAGATGGCTTGTGAAAAGCCGGATGGGATCCATATAAAACTTGAATTCCGAAGGAAAGCGGATATTTGTGAAGGTGGTGAACCTTAGGGCATGGTATTCCGGGAGTATGAGCACAGCAGAGCTTAAACCGGAAAGAAGGGAAAAGATGATAAAGCGGATAAACACCTTAAGATCAAAGCCCTTCACTATGTTCAGGACGATAAAGTACAGGAACACATAGATGCAGAGCATTATGGAGAGATAGTAATTGGTGAATATGGCGTAGGACAGGGAAAGGCAGTAGCAGAGAGAAGAACCGCGGTCCGTAAGCTTTTCCAGTCCCAGTAACACCAGGGGAGAAATAAAGAGCACATCCATCCACTCGATATTCCAGCTGTAGGCCGCCATAAAGGCGCTCATGGAATAGGCGAATCCGAAGAAGACCATGGCAGGATCATGCCTCTTAAAATGAAAGGCAAGATAGGTGGATTCCGTAAGGCCCATAAGAGCAGTCTTTATAACTATGGAATAGGTCATGAATTCCAGAATGTGGTCTTCCGGAAAGAACTTTAAAAGGAGGTTAAGGGGTGATGCCAGATAATAGGCGATGACCGCAAGAAAATTGGCCCCAAGCCCCGCGTTCCAGGAGTACCAGAAAGTATCCCCGTTCTTTAGTTTCCTGTAGAACTCATAAAAGAAGGGAGTGTACTGCTGGTACATGTCCTTTTTTAAAAAGGTTATATCCCCAAAGGGATAGATATGGCGCACAGCAAAAAGAAGCAGCGTGCAGAACAAAGGAAGCAGAAAGGCTGCCGGGTAGAAGATGATCCTGTAGTGTTTTTCGTAATAGTCCTTCAGTTTTTCCATCTATTCAAGTGTATCATCATCGTCAAACATTTCGTAATACTGATACTGCCGGTATTTTAGGAGATCCGGGTCATCCATGACGGTATCGGAGTCGTTCCCGTCGGCCTTCAAAGTGTGTATGGCGCTTACCACAGGGGTTTTCAGGTACTGTTCATTAAGAAAGGCACGGTATCCCGTGAGTTCTGTCCCGGCGCAGTTTAACGTCAGGTTCCCAAGGAAGCCGGGGCTTATTTCAAGATCATGTTCTTCTTCGATATCGTAATTCGCCCATATTAAGAAGGGCACAGTGTAGCGGAGACGGTTATCCTCATCCGAAAGGTCGGCGCCGGTCTTTCCATTGAGTTTCAGAAGAGGTTCCATCACGTGATCCGCCACCTGATGATCCCCGAAAAATACGATGAGCGTAGGATCGCTTATGCTGTCAAAATAGGAGATAAGATCCTTAAATGCCGAGTCCGTGATCTTTTCTAAGGAGAGATAGGCCTCTATGGGGCGGTCACCCTCAAGTCCGGCGACAGAGATATCGGGAGTAAAATTATCGTATTCTCCGGAGTATTCCGAGTGGTTCTGCATGGTGACGTTAAAGGAAAAAAGCGGGGTTTCCTTTCCGTTTTCCTTATACTGCTCAATGATCTCATTAAACAGGCATTTATCGCTTATATACTTTCTTACGTATTCCGGAGAGCGCTCCTTGAAATGATCGATAAAGTACATTTTATCAAAGCCTAAAAGGGGATAGGCTTTATCCCTTGCCCAGCCTCGGGCTCTGAAGGGGTGCATGGCAACAGTCCTGTAGCCCCTTTCACTCAGGTATGAGGGCATGGCATCGGTCTTTTTCCTTAAAAACTGCTGGAAGGGAATGGATCCCTGGGGAAGAAAAGCCATGCTGTGGCCTGTAAGAAATTCATATTCAGTATTCGGGGTATTGCCGCCCTTTACGGATACGTGGAGATGTCCGGATTTCACGTTCTTTTCTTCCATAAGGGAACGGATAAAGGGCATATAATCCTCATTGGTATCAAAGTCCGCAAGGACAGAGGGATCGGCAAAGGCTTCGCACATGATGACTATGATATTCGGGGTGGAAGAGTCTGCTTCAACGGTCTCCTTATCATCTCCTCCGTATTCACTGTAGAGAGAAGCACGGATACTGTCTTTATGGTAATCCCGGGGCTTTTCCGCCTCAAGGAACTGCATATCATAGATAAAGGCGAAGACGGTGCCGTCACGCATGGTCATTGTGGAGGGGGTAAAGAGCTTATCGTAGACCTTAAGCTTCTTTATCACCTTATCACTCTGGACAAAGGGAACATATGCCAGGATAAGGAAAAGGAGGGACATCAGGGAAAGCGCGGCCCTGAGCTTTTTTTGTTCCTTTATTTGAAAGGTGCAGAAGGCAATGGAGACGATGATAAGGAGAAAGATGATCCCGGTGATCACAACCCTTTTCACAGGAGTGTAATCATAATTATCCGCCACGCTGAAGGCAGTCCTTAAGGAAAAAAGATCCCAGGGAACTATGGTATTTCCCCGGAATCTGTATACGTAGTGATCGGCGATGCCGAAAAGGAATGCGGACAGGGAAAGGACAAATAGTGAGATCCTTAAATGGCCGGTGAGTCCGTAAAACAGACAGGCCAGTACATAAAAAAAGATAAGGTTGACCGGTATCAGTACGGCTTTTATCCCCCATTTTTCATGAAAGGGGTTTCTTAAAAACCACTCCATGCAAAAGAAAATGAGAAGGGGACAGAGAAAATGGTAGTAAATTGAGGCACCCTTATGAAGAAGGTTTTGCTTCATCGGGAAGATCCTCCAGAGTATAGGGTGTAGCCTGATAAACGTAATAATTCAGCCAGTTTGTATAGAGGATATTGGCATGGCTCCTCCAGGAAAGGATGGGGCGGTTTTCCGGATTGTCAAAGGGGTAGTAGTTTTTCGGTATCTCTATTTCAAGTCCCTTTGACTTATCGCGCTTATATTCGTTATCCAGTGTAAATCTGTCATATTCCGGATGTCCCATGACAAAGATCCTGGAACCGTCCTTTGTCATGCAGAGAAAAACCCCGGCTTCATCGGACTCCGCATTGACTATGATGTCTTCGACCCCGTGGATATCAGCGGCATCCACGGCGGTATGCCTGGAATGGGGTGCGTAAAAGATGTCATCAAAGCCTCTGACCAAAGGGATCTTCCGGTTCATTACCCTCTGGGCAAATACTCCGAAGAGCTTTTTCTCCAGCCTTTTTTTCTTAAGGCCGTAGTGGTAATAAAGTCCCGCCTGGGCGCCCCAGCAGATATGGAAGGTGCTGGTCACATGGGTAGTGGTCCATTTGAATATATCGCAGAGTTCGTCCCAGTAGTCCACTTCTTCAAATTCCAGAGTCTCCACGGGAGCTCCTGTGATTATCATGCCGTCATAACGGTGGGATCTGATCTCCGTGAAGGTGGTGTAGAACTGGTTCAGGTGATTGGCGGAGGTGTTCTTGGAAACATGGCTCTCTATAGTAAGGAAGGTGATATCCACCTGCAGTGGTGAATTGGAAAGAGAGCGGAGGATCTGCAGCTCCGTGTCCTCCTTAAGGGGCATGAGGTTAAGGATCACTATCTTCAGGGGACGTATATCCTGGTGCAGTGACCTTAGTTCGTCCATTACAAATATGTTTTCGTTTTCAAGTATCTCCCTTGCGGGAAGATCCCGCTGGACTTTAATGGGCATTTTCTACTCTCCGATCTTTTTACAATTATAATAATCTAACACTTTTTCGGGATTGAAACAAGAGTGGGCAAGTGTGATTAATGATAAAGAGTGAGCGCGTTTATCTTGAACTCCGATTTGAACTGTAAGCTGATAGAAGGTAATATGTGGGTTATGGCAGATGTATTTGATTTTTCGGGAATGTATGAAAAGTATGACAGAGCCCTTCTCGATATGAACGTGATAGACCTTAAGGATGTGAGAGGCACGGGACTCTACGTGGACAGTGAGGGAGAGAGGGCGATCCGGGAGGCGATCCGGGATAGATGCAGCTCACCTGTACACCTTATCGATACCGGGGACTATCACTATGTGACCCGGCTTTTTCTCTATGATATCAGGGAGGGATTCGACCTTCTGGTCTACGACCACCATGATGACAATAAGCCTCCGGAGTTTCAGGGATTAAGATCCTGCGGATCCTGGATAAAGGACGCCCTGGAGGATATGGGAGATACCTTATGCTCCGTGAAACTG
>CADBTX010000308.1 GCA_902797705.1 uncultured Lachnospiraceae bacterium
CCTCATTCGGGATCTTGTAGACATTTTCCTTCGGAGTGTATCCCCGGTCATAGATAAATACCCCGGCTCCCATGAGGAACAGCAGTACCCCCGTAAAGGATATGATCCTCCAGCCCCTGCTCTTATGGTTTTTCATGAGGTAGTTCACAGCCAGAAGGGCGACCTCTATGCAAACAGGTGTTATCCAAATAAAGCGGTAATACTCCTTGTTAACATCAAAAAATCTGTTCAAAACCAGCGGAAACAGAGGATTGTAAACACTTAGCAGCATCACGATCCCCGGATAGAGAAAGATCCTCTTAAGCTCCTTTTCTCCCTTAAGGGCAATGAAGATAAGCCCTGCAAAATACAGGGGAAGATAAAGGGAGGTCCCGTTATAGAGGGTTATGCACTTGAAGATATAGAGGATCCCCTCTCCTGACACAGAAATCGACTGCATGATACTCCTACCTAGGCATAGTGTAGATCACATAGTAACCCTTAACATACAAAACATATAACAGCATCGAGGCCAGTCCCGGAGCCATCAAAAGCCCGGTCTTCACCCCGATCATCAGATCCTTTTTCAGAAGCATAAGGGGCAGCATAAAGATAAGGAGCGCCCCGGGAAACAGCATGCTGGCGCTGTTTGAAAGCACCAGAGATCCGATGGACATAAGAAAAAGGAGCCACCAGCACCTTATGTCCCTGTGGTCCTTTAATAGCATTATGTAAACCAGCATTATGAGGGGCAGCACCACAGAGCCAAGAAGTGTCTTTCCCTCATAGGTTCTTGTCACAAAAAACTCCTGAGCCGTATATATGGTGCTGTAGAAGAAGCTCATGAAGCCGGTAAGGAACATGAAAAGCCCGGTCTTTAAGAGATCCCCCTTAAATAAGGCTCTTCCCATCCTGTACATCACCAGGTTAAAAAGGATCACCACCACGAACTCCATCACCGTCTTGGTCCAGATAAGGGGATGCATTTTAAGGAGACAGCACATTACCGCGTCATTTATGGCGTAGTTTGCGAAGAAATATCTCATCTCAAAATGATCCTGCCACATTCCCGTGTAGGGATTGTAGATATTGATGCTGTCCGTTGCAAGGGAGGTATTCGCAGTCCCCACATAAAAGGCCGCATCCAGCGTGAACTGATAGCAATGTATTATGATAAAGGCCTCCGCCCCGATAAAGATCAGGCAGAAAGCGAAGAACAGCGGCTTCTTCCCGATTAAATCCCGGGTCTCACGGAAAAGTCCCGCCCATTTCTTGTGATGAAGAAGGACGGAGACAATAATAACGACCGCTACGAATGCTCCCCATATCCAGGCCAGAAGGTGCAGGGGCTGTAATTTTAGGGTCATTGGAATACAGAATAATTCAAAAAGGGTGTAATAGAGGAAAAACCCCATAATAACAGAAAGGGTCGCAGAAAACCGATGTTCCTTAAAACATCCCGTTATCAACGATCCAAAGGAAAAAAATATGATCAAATTCAAGATCACGGCGAAAAAGCCGTAAAACATCAAAAGCATATCGTAACTACAGAAAGATCCCTATATTCAGGGAGCGGACACATCCCTGCTCTCCAGTTCCTGCACGCTCTTATACAGAGTATTTATCTTATTGTTCAGTGTAAATACGGATACCACGGAAAATATCGAAACCAGCGCAAAAAAGATATATCCCGCCACTATCAGCTTCCACTTGGTCTTATTGTTCAAAATATCATCATCCTCTCCGGCTTCAGCCCGGAAATCAGTCCCAAACTCCACATTTCCGGCTATCCTGTCCATAAACGGAGAAAGAAGTCCTGCGGACAGAAGGAGTATCACTCCCGCCCCCATCAGAATCAGTCTTATGATCACAGTTTCAGATCCTTTTCATCCTGGGACAGGAACCACTCGTACTCTTTCTTTATTCCCTCCCTCAGATCCACTTTTTCCTTCCAGCCTATGTCATGGAGCTTTGAAACATCGCAGACCTTGCGGGGCGTGCCGTTTGGCATGTCCGTATTCCAGCGGATATTCCCCTTAAAGCCCACTATTTCCTGTACCAGCTCCGCCAGCTCCTTAATGGATGTTTCCTTGCCGGTGCCTATATTCACATGCTCTTCCCCGCTGTAATTCTCCAGGAGATATACACAGGCATCCGCCATATCGTCCACATAGAGGAATTCCCTTAATGGCGAACCGTCTCCCCAGAGTTCCACTTCCCCGGCTCCGGAGACCTTTGCCTCATGGAACTTTCTTATCATAGCCGGAAGCACATGGCTGTTTTTGATGTCGAAATTGTCATTGGGCCCGTAGAGATTGGTAGGCATGCAGCTGATAAAATCGTCCCCGTACTGCCTCTTAAAGAAGCGGCACATCATCAGACCGGATATCTTCGCAATGGCGTAGCCTTCATTTGTGGACTCCAGAGGTCCGGTAAGAAGCGCATTCTCCGGAATGGGCTGGGGCGCAAGCTTCGGATAGATGCATGAGCTCCCGAGAAACAGCAGCTTCTTTACCTTGTTGTCGTGAGAAGCCTTGATAACATTGCACTGTATGATGGAATTAATATAGATGAAGTCTGCGGGGTAGGTATTGTTCGCATTGATGCCTCCCACATGAGCCGCAGCCAGCACCACATATTCAGGTTTCTCGCTCTCAAAA
>CADBTX010000309.1 GCA_902797705.1 uncultured Lachnospiraceae bacterium
ATGGTAAGGTCTGCCGCCGGCGGAATCCTAAGGGAAGAGGAACTGCTAAAGGAACTGGATGAATCCTCTGACATAGATCTTTATGAGCGTCTGATGAGCAGATTTAATGCAAAATATGCCCATGAGAATTTAAAGGGGCTCTTTACCAAGACAACTGTCTCTGACCTTAAGAAAGCAGAGCTCGAAAGGGTGATGTCTGTTTCGGATAATGAAGATGAAGACATTGAAGAGAGCTGGTTTGAAGAGAGCGAGACGGTAAGACCAAAAGGGCGCCTTAGCGGAGCTGAGCGCGGTACTGCCTACCACAGGGTCATGGAGCTTCTGGATGAGGAGATATACGCAGATGAAGCACTGATGAGAGATTCCCTTACAGAGGTGGGGGATGCAGCGGCCGGCAGCCGTGAGCCGGGACCTGTCTCAAAAAAGATCTACTCATGGATCAAAAGGACTGTGGAAAGAGGCAGGATATCGGAAGAGGGAGCCGGATCTGTCTGGACACCTGACATCACGGCATTTCTTGCATCGGATGTGGGGCAGCGCATGGGAGCTGCATTCAGAAGAGGTGAGCTCACCAGGGAGAAACCCTTCATGATGGGCGTCTCTGCAAAAGAGCTGGATCCGCTCTTTCCGGAGGATGAGATGGTCCTGGTCCAGGGCATCATAGATGCTTTCTTTGAAGAAGACGGTGAGCTGGTGCTTCTGGATTACAAGACAGACAGAGTCTATGAAGAAAAGAAGCTTGCAGATATGTATAAAGTCCAGCTGCAGCTCTACAAAAGAGCCCTTGAAGCTGCCACGGGAAAGAAGGTAAAGGAGAGCCTCATCTACTCTTTTGCGCAGCACAGACAGATTAGGCTTGACAATACCTGACCATGAGTGTTTAATAAATCTTGAAATAATAACCGCTAGGGGAGCAATGCTGAGAGTGTACGCGTCTGTACGCGTCTAACCCTTATTACCTGACTCGGATAATGCCGACGTAGGGAAGCTGTAAAGACTTAAGGACTTTGTGCAAAAATAAGTCCTCCCCTGATGCGAGAAAACTAAGGGGAGGATTTTTTTATGAGTTTATTTCTGGAAAAAATTGTTGAGGACGGCTATACGACTTACAGCATAACCGGCGCAGGATACGCGCTTATCGTGGTTATAGCCATCATACTTTTCGCCGCCATCGGATACTTTTTGAATCCCGGCGGAAAGGCAAAGATGAGCGTCAGACAGCTGACCTTTTCTGCGCTGTGCCTTGCTCTTGCCTTTGTGTGGTCCAACGTCAAGCTCTTTAAGCTTCCGATGGGCGGTTCCGTAACCTGCTTCAGCATGTTTTTTGTGACATTCATAGGTTACTTATACGGACCGAGGGTGTCCCTGGCGTCAGCCTTTGCCTACGGAATACTTCAGATGGTGGTCGATCCCTACATCATCAGCGTTCCGCAGCTTTTATGCGACTATATCCTGGCTTTCGGAGCCCTGGGCATCAGCGGTTTCTTTTATAAACAGAAGAACGCATTGTTTACCGGGTATCTTGCAGGAATCTTTGGCAGATTCGTATTCTCAGTGCTGTCCGGTGTAATATTCTTCGCAGACTATGCGCCCGAGGGAATGTCACCGCTGGCCTATTCAGCTGCTTACAATGGAATGTACATCGGAGCTGAAGCTGTTCTTACCATCGTGGTACTGCTGATCCCTGCTGTTCGCCAGACACTGGTTCGCATCAGGAATCAGGCAATGGAGCCGGTTTCGCCAAGCGCCGTAAAGAGATTTAGCGGATCAGTCTGATCAGAGGATCTGGATCCCGTTTTCAATAGCCTCTTTTACCATTTCTTCAGGCCATATTGAGCACTGAACCTCGCCGATATGGGCCTTTCTCAAAAAGAACATGCATATTCTTGACTGTCCTATGCCGCCACCGATGGTGTAGGGCAGTTCTTTATTGAGGATAGCCTTCTGGAAAGGAAGCTCTGCCCTCTCGGGACATCCGGCTTTCTCCAGCTGGCTTCTGAGGGAGTCCTCGTCTACACGGATACCCATGCTTGAGAGCTCCAGGGCGATATCAAGTACAGGATAGTACACGATGATATCAGCGTTCAGCTCCCAGTCGTCGTAGTCGGGAGCACGGCCGTCGTGCTTCTCACCTGATGCAAGAAGGTCGCCAATCTTCATGATGCAGACAGCTCCCTTGGCCTTGGAGATGTAGTACTCACGCTCCTTGGGAGTGTTGTCCGGGAACATGTCCTCCAGCTCCTGGGTCGTGATGAAGAAAATCTCGTCAGGAAGAAGCTCCTCAATATAGTCATACTGGATGGACATGAATTTCTCTGTCTTTCTCAGAACCTTATACACATCCCTTACAGTGCTCTTCAGGAAGTCGATGTTGCGGTCTTCCTTATTTATGACCTTCTCCCAATCCCACTGATCCACAAAGATAGAGTGGATGTTGTCGGGAACTTCGTCCCTGCGCACAGCGTTCATGTCTGTATAAAGACCTTCACCCACATTAAAACCGTACTTGTTAAGGGCATATCTCTTCCACTTGGCAAGGGAGTGAACGATCTCCGCGGGTCTTCCCTCTTCATTGAGAATATCAAAAGATACAGGGCGCTCCACGCCGTTAAGATTGTCATTGAGTCCGGATTCCGGAGTAACGAACAGGGGAGCTGTCACGCGCTGGAGATTCAGCCTGGTGGAGAGCATTCCCTGGAAAAAGTCCTTGACGGTCTTGATACCAACCTGGGTGTCGTGAAGA
>CADBTX010000310.1 GCA_902797705.1 uncultured Lachnospiraceae bacterium
CCGTTGATCCTTCCGGCCGCTCAATCGACGACGTATGATACAAATTCGTTTCCGTGGGAAGCGAACCATTCGGTGCTGTCATTCATTCCCTTTTTATAGATGCTTCCGGTGGAGGGGTCGAAGATAAGGGTATTCAGCTGATCATAGCCTATGATCATCACTATATTTCCCCCTTCGGTCTCAGCCACCACAGGCTTTCCGAGGCTCACGTAGTAAAGCACCGAGCTCAGTGAGCATCCTCCGAGTTCCAGGGCATCCGCCCCATCTATCTCCCTTTCGATGATATCCGTAAGAACACCTTCATGATCCACCAGCCCTTCGCTGTCCTCCGTGATACCTTCATGCACAAATATCGCGCCGAGCACCGCTGAAAACTGTTCTTCCTTTGTAGCCGAAAGGGGCGGCGCCGCAATATCCTTCAGTTCCTTTTCCACCGCACGGTTTCCCTTCTGCCAGATATATCGTCCGGAGGGCCTTACCACCACTCCGCCCCTTGCGTCTGCCAGGTTCACAGCCTTGTAGGCCGATTCATAGATACCGTCTATACCGCCTCTGGAATAGACTATGAGGGTGGAAGCATTATCGTCTCCTTCTTCCAGGGTGAGGCTCCGCTCTCCTTCAAAGAGCACTTCCTTCGGGGTCACCACATGGACATTCGGATTATTGATATGACCTGCCAGATCTATCTCCACAATGGTCTCCAGTTCTTCCGTGGCCACGGTGATGACTGCATTCCGGTCCCCGGCCTCCGGGTCATTGTCAACTATCATATCCGGCGGAACACTGAGGAAATTCCCGCTTATGCCCTCGTCCATGGTGATCCTGGAAAGGCTTATCTCTCCGTTATTTACCTCCACGCCGGTGATATAGATCCCGTCCTTGGAATAGGTCTTCAGGATCTCGCCCTCGCTGTTTTCGATGTAGAGCTCCTCCATGGCGTCCAGAGTGACTCCTATGGGGCTCGCCACGGAATGCTCACCCGTGGAGGATCCGTAGACCAGATCTTCTCCAAGAAAACCAAGGGCCCTTATGCTTATGCCCGGATCTCCCAGGATCTCCCTGATGTTTCCGTCGTTAAAATCACAGACAAATATACCGGAATCGTTCTTTGCCTGCCACGCCGCATTCCGGCCGCTCTTCGAGACCACAAAGGAATCGAAGAAGATATTTCCCGCCATAACGGATATGCTCTTGGTGTCAAGATGCACATTTAAGAGCCTGCCCTTCAGATAGAGATAGAGATTGTTCCCGTCGGGGGAATAGGAGAGTTTTTCTATCTCGTATTTAAGGAAAGGATATGAGCGGGTGTAGGGTATGTAGACCTCCTCTTCTATCTGGTTCAGCGCGCTGTTGAAGTAGTAGGCAGACACCCCTATCTCTCCCTCGTGGCGTCCCCTGTTCATATAGCCGTAGAGAAGGAAATGGACATTTCCCGCCTCATCCACCTGCAGTATCTTTATGCCGTGATCCTGATTCCTGTTTCTTTCGTCATCATCCCCCTTTTCAAAGAAGGAAAAGATCCGGACCGCTTTGGAATCCGAATTCCTGAAACCGTACAGGGCTCCGTTCCTGACAAAGGCTATGACCCCTCCATCCTCATTTTCCATCATCATAACGGAAGGATCGGAAATGCCAAGCATGACCTTGTCGCTTACAAAGGCTCCGTCCGATCCGGGATCGAAGACCTGCTCCATGGTCCTTTCATAATTCAGAAGGTATATCCTCTTCTCTGTATACCTTACTCTGAAATACTCGTTAACATCATAGAACACCGTCTCAGCGCCGCTTTCCCTGCGGAGAAGAAAGCTGTTCCTGAGGGACGCCGTAGAGCTGTCCATTTCCAGTATCTCGGTCTGAACCGTTTCCGGCCTTTCCGGCGCCAGATCTCCATAGGTTATCTGGTCGAAGCTGGAATGAATGTCCACATACCGGTAGGAGGAATTATCTCCCGAAGCGTCGCTCTCCAGATAGGTGGTAAGACTGCGGGCTGCGGTCTTGTCAAAGGTCCTGTCGGTAAAATCAGTTACAAAGTCCAGGATCTCTTTTTCATGCAGTGCTTCCTCATGTATTATCCTGGTGTAGTAATAGATCTTCTGCCCCTGTTCATTGGTGAGGCGCACCGCCAGGATGTACTCCCTGCCGTCACTTATCAGATCCTTCACATGAATTGCCGCATCTATAGTGTCCTTTTCCTCGATATAGTCCAGGATCTCCGTGTCCTCGATAAGCCTTTCCGCATCAAGGGATCTGACCTCGTAGGCCACCTCCTTTATGGTATTCCCGTACTTATTGATATGGATGCCAAGGCTCCGTCCGTCGCTTAAGGGACTTAATGTGTCCCTCATCATATTCGGCTCCACCGTGCTCTTTACCCCGTACATCCTGTTGATGTAACGGTCGCCCTCCGCAATGGATACCACCGGCAGGGTAGCCTCTCCCATTTCCACCGTCATGTCCGTTGTTCCCCGGTTCATGACAGAACTTATGATAATAAGCGATATCACGAAAGAAGTAAGGAATATCGCCGCTTTTATAAGACCCTCTTTCATATCTTATATATTCTAATTCAGTCACTAAAACTTCTCAACTGTCGTTGACTAAAAATTTTCATTAGGATACAATATTACGAGTGGGGTAAGTTCAAAAAGGAGGGTATTACGGATAACGGAAAAAAGTCGGAGAGGCTTCAGATGCTGAATAATCTCACCCTTATCGGGCAGCTCGGTCTCTCTCTTACGGTTCCCGTGATCATTTGCGTCCTCGGATGCTTCTTTCTGGTTTCCCACGGCCTGACCGGCTCATGGATATTCATACCCGGTTTTATACTGGGCATAGGCGCTTCTTTTATGACGGCATATAAATTTTACGTCTATGCCATGAAAGACAGGAGCGGTAAAAAGAAGACGATCAGGAAAGGCGTTTATTTTAACCGCCATTATTGAAAGGTTTAGATCGATATATGAAACTACAGGAAGCAGTCAAAAAAGAGACTATCATCATTGCCTCCGGCTGCATTTTAGGCACAGTTCTCTGTCTGCTCCTATTTTTTATACTTAACAGGTACATGCCGGAACAGATCCCCTTCGGACCCAGGGTGATCCTCAGCGGAGTTATCGGCTGTGCCGTTGCCATCCTCAATTTCTTCTGGATGGCTCTCACCGTACAAAAGGTCACCTCCATCGAGGACGAAGGAAAAGCCCGGAGCGTCATGACTCTGAGCTACAGAAATCGCATGCTGCTTCAGCTCCTGTGGGTGGTTCTGGCTTTTGCGCTCCCTGTCTTTAACGGAGCCATGGGGCTTATACCCTTATTTATCCCCAGCATCCTCATCAAGATAAGAGGCATTGCGGGACTGAAGAGAAAGGAAGGTTAAAGCACTAAATGAATGTAGAGATCAATGGTGCACGGATTTTTTACAGGATCCCCACCGGCATTCCCATACTCGGGGACTTCACCATCAATGAAACCCTGGTGGTGAGCTGGATCGTTATGATCATCATAACGGGCCTTTGCATCTTCCTCACGCGCAATATGAAGGTTGAGAAGATCAGCAAGCGTCAGGCCATTGCCGAGATGCTGGTGGAAACAGCCAATAACTTTGTGCGTAACAACACGGGTTCCAGAAAATTCGACAGTCTGATCCCCTTTGTGGCGGCGCTTTTCACCACAAGTGTGATCTCAAATCTCATCAGCCTTGTGGGCTTAAGGAGCCCGACGGCAGATCTTTCCACAGAAGCCGCATGGGCCATCGTGGTCTTCATAATGATCACCGCAGCAAAGATAAAGACCGGCGGCCTTCTGGGATACATGAAGGGCTTTACCGAACCCATCGCGGTCATGACGCCTTTCAATATCCTTTCGGAGCTTGCGACCCCTGTCAGTATGGCCTGCCGTCACTTCGGCAACATCCTTTCAGGTATAGTCATTAACGGACTGATCTACGCAAGCCTTGCTGTTGCCAGCTCAGCCATACTCATCAATATAAGCGCCACCCTGGCACAGATCCCCATACTTGATGTGGGTATACCCGCCATCCTGTCCATCTACTTTGACTGGTTCACGGGAGTCATGCAGGCATTCATCTTCTCGATGCTGACTATAATGTACATAGCCAACGCATCGGAGGGTTAATACAGGGAATGAAAAACCATTAATATATATAAGGAGGAAAACAATAATGGGTGATTTTCAGTTATTAGCAAGAGGTATCGCACTCGCCGGATGCGGCATTGGTGCAGGAGCTGCTCTTATCGCAGGTATCGGACCTGGTATCGGAGAAGGTAATGCGGTATCAAAGGCTCTGGAAGCTATAGGCCGTCAGCCTGAATGCAAAGGTGATGTAACCAGTACAATGCTTCTAGGCTGCGCCAGTGCAGAGACAACCGGTATCTACGGTTTCGTTACCGGACTGCTTCTGATCTTCGTTGCTCCCGGAATGTTCATGA
>CADBTX010000311.1 GCA_902797705.1 uncultured Lachnospiraceae bacterium
ATGCCAAAGCCTTCCCCCTTCCAGGGGGCAAAACGTGCCGGTGGCACGTTTTGAATGGCGTATAGCCGCGCTGAGCGCGGCTGCCATCGGTAAGGTGGCCGCGTAAGCGGCCGGATGAGGGGCAATACCCCTCACCCCTTCTTCCCCTTAAAATAATCCTTCGTATAGAAAACAAATCTGATCCAGGCCGTGACTGCGCTCAACACCCAGACTATGCCTGAAGAAATCCAGACTCCTTCTTCGCCAATGCCCATGACCGTGGTGATAAATACCGGTATGGTGAATCTTCCGATTATCTCCACGACCCCGTTAAAGAAGGCGAAGAAGGCGTCTCCCATACCTGTCAGTACGCCCCGGACCACGTAGATCGTGCCGAGAGCTATATAAAAGATGCTTGTTATCTTAAGTCCCAGGGCTCCCAGATCTATCACATCCATATCAGAGACGAAGAGTCCTGTGATCCATTTTCCGAATAACTGCATTGTCAGTAGCAGTATCGCGGTAAGGACCGCCATAAGGATCATTCCCGTTTTATAACCCTCATATACCCTGTCATTTTTCTTTGCTCCGTAATTCTGCCCGCTGAAGGTGGAGATCGAGGTGGCCAGCGTCATGTAGGGCTGGTGGATAAGCTGCTCTATCCTGTTGGTCGCAGTGAAGGCCGCAACCACAGTCGTTCCGAAGGAATTGGCTACTCTCTGCAGAGCCATGGTGGATACGGCGATCAGGGCAAACTGTATGGACATGGGAACTCCGAGACGGAGTACCTGATAGGTCATCTTTCCCGAGATCACCAGGTCCTTTCTCCCTATCCTGAAATAGGGATTGGTCTTATAAGCGTGGATGCTGCAGAGAACTACCGATATGGCCTGGGATATCACGGTGGCCAGGGCAGCTCCCACTATCCCCATGGAGAGGATGCATACCATTACTATGTCAAGGACGATGTTCACGACGGTGGAAAGTATCAAAAAATACAGTGGTGTCTTTGAATCCCCCAGAGCCTTCAGCATGGCCGACAGATAGTTATACAGGGAAACAAAGAGGAGGCCTATGCACATATAACGCGTGTAAAGCACTGCGTCATCCAGGATGAGTCCGGGGGTGTCAAGGAGCCGCAGGAGATGAGGCGACAGAATAAAACCGGACACCCCGAAGAATACCGGGATTATTAGCATGATAAAGCCGGTATTGACTATGCATTTCCTGACATTCTCATCATCATGGGCGCCGTAGCACTGGGAGGCCACTATCCCTCCGCCGTTGCTGATACCGTTGCAGAGGGCGAAAAAAAGGAAGGTGATGGAGGTGGTGGAACCCACTGCGGCGAAGGCATTCGCACCGATAAACTGCCCCACTATGATGGAGTCCGCAAGATTGTAGATCTGCTGGAAAAGATTTCCGAAGAGCGTGGGCAGAGAAAAGATAATGAGGTGCCGTAGAGGGCTTCCGTATGTCATGTCGATATTTTTACTTTTCATATCATCACTGCCTGCTGAATTTAAGCGCTTTTGGAAGATTATAGTACAGTATACGGGGAAAGTCACCACAAAATGATCATTGATTGAACATAATTCGGACACAGTTTTACTGTACTCTGTATGTATTAAAGGTTTGATCTTTAAGGAAAGTTCTGAAACTGAAGAGGAGGAAAAGAGATGAATGAAAACGACAGCAATAACATAGACGGCAACAAAGATAAAAACGATAACAACATTTCAGTTCCAAAACCTTTGTTTGCCCTGCTTATCGTAGTACTCTGCATAGCGGTCTGCTATTCGGCCTATAATGCCGGATATATGAAGGGAATGGCCGTTGCTCCTGCGGGAAATGCCCTGGCAGAGAGCGCTCCGCCGGCAAACGCTCCGGAAGCGGATGCCGGGACTCAGACCACTCCGGCAGATAACGGCCCGGCACAAAATGCCCCCGCTGAAAGACCTGATGGAAATGATTTTGGCGGAAACGGAAGCCGTGACCCCGGATATGATCTGAGGGAATTTTTCAGGGAGCTGCAGCCCTTTAACGGAAATAAGGGTGACGACAGGGGAGAAAACCCGGATAACGGCGGAAACGCAGACAATTCCGGAAACGGCGGAAACGCTGACAATTCCGGGAACGATGGAAATACCGGGGATAATGGAAACGGGAACAGTGCTGAAAACACCACACAGGGAGCATACCTTGATATCGTTGGATACACGGTAACTCAGGAAGAAAAGGATTCCTACAATATTCCTGACGGAGTGCTGATCATGAAGGTTTCCGAAGGCGGAGCCGCTGAGAAGGCCGGCATAGTGGCGCATTCGGTGGTTACGGCGGTTGACGGAAAGACTATCAACACCATTGAGGAACTTAAAGGTACCCTGAAGGACAAAAACCCGGGAGATATTGTTCAGATCACCCTGTTTGAGCCCTCCGAAGACCACGGCTTTGTTCAAAAGACGGTGAGCGTGACGCTCTCAGACGGAGAAGCGGTATCAAAGGAACGCTGAAAAGCTGACTAAAACCAAAACCAAGGCTTCCCCCTGAAAGGGGGAAGCTGTCAGCCCGAAGGGCTGACTGATGAGGGTCTTCTCTATTCTTCAATTATCTCCGGTTCAGGATAATCCACCCCGAAAGTGTCCACCGTCATCTTAAGGATCCTCTGGTCCTCATAGGGCCTGTCATCAGGGGCTGTAGCCGTATCCGCTATAGCGTCCACCACATCCATTCCTTCAATGATCCTTCCAAAAGCTGCGTAATCCCCGTCAAGATGGGGTGATCTCTTATGCATTATAAAGAACTGGCTGCCTGCGGAATCCGGGATCATGGTCCTTGCCATGGATAATACTCCCCGGTCATGCTTAAGATCATTGGTGAAACCGTTGCTTGTAAATTCACCTTTTATGCTGTAGCCCGGGCCACCCATTCCGGTGCCCTCCGGATCTCCTCCCTGGAGCATGAAGTTTCTTATGACCCTGTGAAAGATCACGCCGTCATAAAAGCCCTTATTGATAAGGGAGATAAAGTTATTTACCGTATTCGGTGCTGTTTCCGGATAGAGCTCCGCTTTCATGATATCCCCGTTCTCCATCTCGATGGTAACAACGGGATTCTTTTTCGTTTCTGACATATTTTTTACCTCTTCCTTCCTTTCGG
>CADBTX010000312.1 GCA_902797705.1 uncultured Lachnospiraceae bacterium
CCCGAAGATGATAAAGTCAGATGACAGGGCCACCACCATGGAGCTTATCGCGGATCTGCACGGCTACTCCGTAGGCTCCGGAATGCTTGCCGGAGATGACGTTATATTGAAGGGCATGGTGTCAATAAAGCTGAAGGAGGAGGATCCTCTCATCATCGGCTACATAGTGAGAAAGGGAAGCACTGTCTCGGCCTACGGAAAGGCCTACGTGGAGGAGATACTGAAGTACAGGGAAGAGATCTAGGGGTTCAGGCCCCGGGGGTCAACAGAAAATGAGCGATAAACTGAGATTATCACTGATGATAAAGTTATGGAAATTTTCAAAGTGATATTCCGGTGCTAGTATTCACTTAAGCAAAAACAGCACGTGTTAAGCAGCAGGGACCTGAGAAATACACGGGAAAAGGAGAGATGGCATGAGTGAATACAGATTTGAGACATTACAGCTACACGTAGGACAGGAACAGGCAGATCCGGTAACGGATTCAAGGGCAGTGCCCATCTATCAGACAACCTCTTATGTTTTCCATAACAGCAAACATGCCGCTGACCGCTTCGGACTGGCAGACGCCGGCAATATCTACGGCAGGCTTACCAACTCCACACAGGATGTGCTGGAGAAGAGGTTAGCAGCCCTGGAGGGGGGCAGCGCAGCACTTGCAGTTGCTTCCGGAGCGGCAGCTATAGCATATACAATACAGGCCCTGGCTGCCAACGGCGGACATGTGGTGGCGCAGAAGACCATCTACGGCGGAACCTACAATCTTCTGGCCCACACACTTCCCCAGTACGGCATACAGACCACCTTCGTAAATATTCATGACCTGAAGGAAGTGGAGGCATCCATAAAGGATGACACCAGGGCGATCTTCCTTGAGACTCTGGGAAATCCCAACAGCGACATACCCGATATCGATGCGGTGGCAGAGATCGCGCATAAGAACGGGCTTCCCGTTGTGATAGACAATACCTTCGGAACACCCTATCTTATCCGTCCCTTCGAGCACGGCGCGGATATCGTGGTTCATTCGGCAACAAAGTTCATCGGCGGACATGGCACCACCCTTGGCGGAATAGTAGTGGAATCAGGAAAGTTTGACTGGAAGGCAAGCGGAAAGTATCCGAACATTGCAGCCCCGAATCCCAGTTATCACGGTGTTTCCTTCTATGACGCAGTGGGGCCGGCTGCCTTTGTAACATATATCCGGGCGATCCTCTTAAGGGACACCGGAGCTGCCATTTCTCCATTCAACGCATTCCTTCTCCTGCAAGGAGTGGAGACTCTTTCACTCCGGCTGGAGAGGCATGCGGAGAACACCGCAAAGGTGGTGGAGTTCCTGAGCAGACATCCTAAGGTAGAGAAGGTAAATCATCCTTCCCTTCCCGATCATCCGGATAATGCGCTTTATAAGAAGTATTTCCCCAATGGGGGCGGCTCCATTTTTACCTTTGACATCAAGGGAGGAAAGGATGAGGCCTGGAAGTTCATCGATAACCTGGAGATCTTCTCTCTGCTGGCAAACGTGGCAGATGTTAAGAGTCTGGTGATCCATCCCGCTTCCACCACCCACTCCCAGCTTTCCGAAGAAGAACTTCTGGATCAGGGCATAAAGCAGAGCACCATCCGCCTGTCCATCGGAACAGAGCATGTGGATGATATAATAGCGGATCTAAATAAGGGATTCGACGCCATCTGAAGTAAATAATCCTCCTGCGACGGCGAAGATCCGGCAAAATCATAATGGTCATTCCTCTGTCACTCCGAATGTGGTCATATACTACGTTCGGAGTGACATTTATGTTATAATGGCCTTTGGTCTGTTAATTCTTCTGGAAGCGGACCATGATGATGCGGCTCAAAAACAAGAGGAAGGGTACAGGCATGAGCAAGGTTAACATAATAATGTACCACTATGTAAGGAGTATAGCCGGAAGCAGGTATCCGGGGATAAAGGGACTGGAGACAGGAGACTTTATCAAACAGCTGGATTTTCTGAAGGAAAACGGTTTCTCGTTTATAAGGATGGAGGAACTCATAGCTTCGTATCAGGAGAGTTATGTCCTTCCGGAGAAGGCTGTGCTTTTAACCTTTGACGACGCCTACAGGGATCATTTTACGGAGGTTTTTCCCATACTCCTTGAAAGGGGGATACAGGGATCCTTCTTTGTGCCGGGAGAGGTGGTGGACCGGAAGGTTGTGCTTCCCGTAAATAAGATCCACTTTATCCTGGCAGTGGAAAATGACCATCATCATCTTAAGGAGGAGCTTCTTAAGATGCTTGATCAGCACAGGGGAAGAGAATTTGATATACCGGAGAACGGGGATCTTCTTAAGGAATATGAAAAACCCGGAAAATTCGATGATCCGGAAACCGTTTTCGTTAAGAAAATGCTGCAGTTTGTTCTCCCTGAGAGATTAAGGGACATGCTTCTGGAAAGCCTGTTTGATAAGATAGTGGATGTGCCGGAGAAGGTGCTTTGGGATGAACTGTATCTCAAGGACTATCAGATAAAGGCCATGAAGAAAAGCGGCATGTTCTTCGGAGCCCACGGTTATCATCACTATCACCTGGGTGAAGCGGGGCATGATGAGATGAAGGAGGATATCATTAAGGGACTTCAGGTCATTGATTCCTGCATCGACAGGGATTCCTGGGTCATGAACTACCCGTACGGATCCTACAATGATGACGTTCTTCAGGTGATACGTTCCCTTGGGGCAAAGCTTGCTATCACTACGAAGGTCGGGGTAAATGATACAAAAAAGGATGACGCCTTTCATATCTGCAGGCTTAATACCAATGATTTTCCTCCGAAGAGCGATAAATATCTGAATTACTGATCTTTATGCGGATAGTAACCCTTATGCATAAAGTCCGGAAATATTGAGGCAGAGAATATGGATCTTAATAAGAGAAAGATAATAGCGGAACTTGGAATGACCCATGACGGCAGTCTCGGGCAGGCAAAGGCGATGATCATTGCGGCGGCTGAGTGCGGGGTGGATGCTGTGAAGCTCCAGACCCATATCTCCGAAGCTGAGACCATAAGAAATGCGCCGGAACCTCCGTATTTTAAGGCGGAGAACAGATATGACTATTTTAAGCGCACCGCCTTTAACATGGAGCAGTGGAGGGAATTGAAGGAATGTGCCGGAGAAAATCATGTGGAATTCATTTCTTCACCCTTTTCCATTGAAGCCATTGACTTTCTTATGGAACTTGGCATAGACTGCTTCAAGGTGCCGAGCGGGGAGATAACCAATATCCCCTATCTCATCCATCTTGCCGAGGCGAAGGTTCCGGTGATCGTTTCAAGCGGCATGAGTTCCCTTTCGGAGCTTGACGAATGTATGGAGATATTTTTGAAGAGAGGCTGCAACGTGGCTCTTATGCAGTGTACATCCGAGTATCCCTGCGATCCGAAGCACGTGGGACTGAATATCATCGATCTCTTTAAGGAAAAGTATCCCGGGGTACCCTTGGGATTCTCGGATCACACCTCCGGAGAGTGGGCTGCCATAGCGGCATTCGAAAGAGGGGCGCATTTGATCGAGAAGCATTTCACCCTGAGTAAGAAGATGTACGGTCCGGACGCAAAGATGTCCATGGAGCCGGAGGAGATGAAGCAGCTTTCGGAATCCATAAAAAATCTGGAGACTGCCCTTGATAATCCCGTGTCCAAAGAGGATGCGGCCGCGTTTTCGGAAATGAAGACCATCTTCCAGAAGAGTATCGTTGCTGTTAAGGACATACCGGAAGGAACGGAGATCAGCGCCGATATGATAGGATATAAAAAACCGGGCACCGGGATCCCCACAAAGTACTACAGGGATATAATAGGAAAAAAGACAAAGAAAGATCTTCACTTTGATGATATAATCAACTTCGATGATGTGGAAGGACTTACAGTCTGAAGGAGAACTATAAGGTATCGCTAATGAGAAAAATCTGTGTATTTATCGGCGGACGCGCCAATTACAGTTCAATAAAATCGGCCATGAGGGCAATAAAGGAGCATCCGGAGCTGGAGCTTCAGATAATCCTTGGAGGCCAGGCACTTTCGGATAAATTCGGTGACCTGGAGGGAATACTGGAAGCCGATGGCTTTTTAGTGGATGAAAAGGTCCACATGCTGGTGGCCGGGGATAAGCCCATATCCATGGTAAAGACTGCAGGTCTCGGGCTTCTCGGGATCTCTGATGCGCTGGATCATCTGCATCCCGACTTTCTGATAGTGGTGGGTGACAGATATGAGGTCATGGCAGCCACCATAGCCGCAGCCTATATGAACATCAGGGTTGCCCATACCATGGGAGGAGAGGTGACCGGAACCATTGACGAGAGCATACGTCACGCCATCACCAAATTTGCCCATGTCCATTTTCCTGCCAATAAGGAGGCGGGTGACAGGATAATAAAGCTCGGGGAAAGGCCGGAAGACGTTTTCGTAGTGGGCTGCCCGAGGGTTGACCATGTGAAGGAGCTTCTTGACAGGGATGCCACCATGCCCCTCGATATGTATGAGTCCTTCGGAGGGGTAGGTCCGGAATTTGACCTCAGGGATCCCTTCCTTCTGGTATCACAGCATCCTGTTACCACCGAGTACAGCGAGGCAAAGTCCCAGATCTTAAAGACCATTCACGCCTGCGTGAAAACGGGCTTAAATATCATGATACTCTGGCCCAATGCAGATGCGGGAACAGAGGGGATATCCACCGGTATCCGTAAGTACAGGGAGGCCTACCCTCAGGCGAAGATACACGCCTTCAAGAATCTCCCTGCGGATATCTACACCAGGCTCATGAAGAATACGGCCTGTCTCGTTGGAAATTCCAGCAGCGGCATAAGGGAGGGAGCATACATAGGTACTCCCTGTGTGAACATAGGCTCCAGACAGAACGGACGAGAGAGAGGAAAGAATGTCATAGACGCTGCACTGGACGAGGATGTGATCTATAATGCAATAGAAAAGCAGATAGAACACGGCTCCTACGAAACGGAGCCAATCTACGGCGACGGACATGCGGGAATAAGGATAGCCGATATCCTGTCAAAGGTTGAGGTTCCGGTGCAGAAGAGGATAGTATACTGATGGAGATACTTGCGATAATACCCGCCAGAGGCGGTTCCAAGGGAATAAAGAATAAGAACATGACGGACCTTTGCGGTCAGCCCCTGTTAAAATACACTTTTGACGCAGCGAAGGGCAGCCGTCTCATCACCAGGGCCATCCTTTCCACAGACAGCGAGGAATACGCTGCATACGGAAGGGAAAACGGCATCGAGGTATGCATGAGGCCTGCGGAGTTTGCGAAGGACCTTACTCCCATGAATCAGGTGATCGAGTATCACCTTAAGGATCTGAAGGAAAAGGGCTACGAACCGGATATCTTTATCCTGCTCCAGCCCACTTCTCCCTTAAGGACTCCGGAGCACATAGATGAAGCTCTGCAGAATCTCATTGATGACAGTAAGGCTGACGCCACGGTATCTGTTAAGGAGATGCCCCACGAATGTCTGCCGATGAAGATAATGAAGCTTGATGATGACGGAAGCCTGAGTTTTTATCAGGAGGGCGGGGAAAAATATACCACAAGACAGACGCTGCCCACCCTTTACGCAAGGAACGGGGCTGCCATATATGCTTTATATACAAAGGCCTACTTTAATACCAAGGGACTGTACGGATCCAGGTGTATTCCCTATATTATGAAGGAAGAGGATTCGGTGGACATTGATACGCCCTTCGATCTGTTTATCGCAGAGTGCATCCTTAAGAAAAGGATGGGATGATGAAAGGAGTGGTATCTGCAGGAGATGGGATACTCAGACATAGAATTTGAAAAAGATGCGGTCTTCCTGGTTACGGGGGGAGCCGGTTTTATCGGGTCGAACCTTTGCGAGGCCCTGTTAAAGAAGGGATACAAAGTCCGCTGCCTGGACGATCTTTCCAACGGCAAGCAGGAAAATGTGGATCTCTTTCTGGATGACCCGGGATATACTTTTATAAGAGGAGATATAAGGGATCTCAATACCTGTATGAAGGCCTGCGAAGGCGTAACATATGTTATGCATGAGGCGGCCTGGGGTTCGGTGCCAAGAAGCATAGAGATGCCTCTTTTTTATGAGGAGAACAATATACGTGGAACCCTGAACATGATGGAGGCTGCGAGACAGCAGGGAGTAAAGAAGTTTGTGTATGCTTCCAGCTCCTCCGTATACGGTGATCATCCGGTGCTTCCAAAGAAGGAGGGGCAGGAGGGAAATCTCCTCTCACCCTACGCACTGACAAAGAGGGCTGACGAGGAATACGGAAAACTCTATTTTAAGCTGTACGGGCTTGAGACCTACGGTCTCAGGTATTTCAATGTATTCGGAAGACGGCAGGATCCCGAGGGGGCCTATGCCGCAGTCATTCCGAAGTTCATAAAGCAGCTTCTCGATAACGAACGCCCCACCATTAACGGTGACGGTAAGCAGAGCAGGGACTTTACCTATATCGAGAATGTGATAGAAGCAAATCTCAAGGCCTGCAAAGCGGGACGCGATGCGGCGGGAGAAGCCTATAATGTGGCCTACGGCGGCAGGGAATATCTTATCGATATGTATCACCTTCTCTGTGAAGCTCTGGGGAAGGATACGGAGCCCGTATTCGGGCCGGAGAGGGCCGGAGATATAAGGCACAGCAATGCAGATATCAGCAAGGCAAAGGAAAAACTGGGATATTCCCCGGAGTATGATTTCGAGAGGGGTATTAAGGAGGCAATAGAGTGGTACAGAGAGAATCTGTGAAAAAAATCTCTGGCATCGCATTGACTTTCCTTGCCCCTGTTTTCATCTTCTTTCTTTTTCAGAGTTACATCCAGTTCCTTCCAACGGGGATAAAGGCAGTAAACGCACTGTTCTCCTGCCTTTGGATGGAGTCTTTATGCTTATGCCTTGTCTTTATCACGGGAAGCATAAAGATCCCCCTGTCGATAACAGCTGGTTTTTTCATGATCCTGGGTATAGCGGAGTTTTACGTATACAGGTTCCGGGATTCCTTTTTGACGCCCATTGATCTGTTTTCATTCGGAACGGCCATGAACGTGGCTTCAAATTATGATTTCACGCCCTCGGCAGCATTTATTGCCGTGACGGCGCTCTTTATCCTGCTGATCATCCTTATCCTGCTTTTCTGCCCTTCTTTGAAAAGCTTCCCTATGTTTAAGGAACTGAAGCCGAGGGTGTTTGCGTTTCTCGCCGCACTGCTTGTTTTCCTGGGTCTCACTCACTATCTGAGGCACTACGAAAGCCTGGGTGTAAAGCTCCTCGTGATAGACGAGAACGCCTTCCATTCCTTCAGGAACAATAAGCGTGAGGGGGCTATCATAAGGCTCCTCTACGATTCCGGCTACCTTTTCGTAAATAAGCCCTCGGGCTACTCGGAGAAGGAGGCGGCGGAGATCCTTGATTCCTACGGCGAAAAGGCCGATACCGCCGTGACAGAGGAACTGCCGGATATAGTGGTGGTCATGAATGAATCCTTCTCGGATCCCAGACTCGTTGGCCCCCTTGAGACAAATGAGGATTATATGCCTTTTATCCACTCCCTTCAGGAGGGACATGAGGATACGGTAACGGGTGTGATCAATGTCTCGGTTCAGGGGGGCAATACGCCTAATTCCGAATTTGAATTCCTGACCGGGAATTCCATGGCTTTTCTTCCAAAGGGCAGTATTCCCTTCCAGCAGTACATCTCAAGGGATATCCAGTCCATTCCCAGATACCTCTCTTCCATGGGGTATGAGACCCTGGCCATGCATCCCTATTATTCCAATGGATGGAACCGGACCCGGGCCTATCCCTTCCTCGGTTTTTCGGACATGAAGTTTTTGGAGTATTTTGAGGATATGGATCCGGAGTATGTGAGAAAGTATATCTCCGACAGCTTCTTTTCCGATGTGATAATGGATGAGGTGGAGAAAAGAAATGACGACGGACCGGTCTTTTCCTTTAACGTGACAATGCAGAATCACAGCGCATATATCAAGGATTATGACAATCTTAAAAAGGATATAAAGATCATTGCGGAAGAGGGCACACCCTATGTGGACGTGCTGGAAAAATACCTTGATCTTGTGAAGCTTTCCGACGGAGCCTTCCGGAAGATGGTGGAGCACTACAGTGAAGTGGACAGAAAGACGCTGCTCGTGTTCTTCGGAGACCATCAGCCTCCCACGGATAATTTTGAACCGGTATTCCATAATCTCGGAACGGACAGGAGAAACTTAAGCGAAGAGACAGGCTGGGATATCTACAAGGTTCCCTTTGTCATCTGGGCGAATTATGACATAGAGGAAGAAAAGGATCTGGAGATAAGCCTGAATTACCTCGGGAATCTGGTGCTGAAAAAGGCGGGTATCCCCCTTTACGACTACAGAGTGTTCACGGATGAGTTTTCAAAGAAGGTGCCTGTGCTGTCGGCTGTAAGGACAGTGGACGACAAAGGTAACAGCCGTAATCTTTCGGAAACGGACGTGGATCTGAGCGAATATGAAAGGCTTCAGTACTATGAGTTATTCGACAGAAAGACCGAATAATAGTATACGTATACGGACTGTCGGACTGGTTCTCTTCCTCATTGTGATGTTTTTTATCATCTTTTATTACACAAAGAGGAGCGTGGACGACAGGGGCTACGACTGGGTAAAGGATAACAGATACATAGTCCATGCCCTGGGAGGGATAGATTCGGATTCCTATACAAACAGCAGGGAGGCCCTTCTTAATTCCTATGAAAAAGGCGGAAGGGTGATAGAAGCCGACATCGAATACACCTCAGACGGTGAGCTGGTGCTCATACATAACTGGAAAAAGAAGACATTGAGAGATGTCCTTGGGTATGAGACGGACAGGGATGAGGAAGCCCTTGGTCTTGAAGAGTTTAAGAAGCGGAAGATCTACGGAAAATACAGTACCATGACCTTCAGGGAGCTTATGGAGTTCATGGGTGAACATGAGGACATGATGCTGGTGCTGGACGGAAAGTATGAGGAGAGGGATGATGTCCTCATGGAGTACGGAGACATCCTGAAGATCGCAGATGAGTACGGGGAGGATATAAAGGACAGGCTGATCCCCCAGATCTATAACGAGGAAATGTATGATGTGATCATGGAACTAAATGACTGGAAGTCCGTGATCTTTACCTGGTACAAGCTTGATCAGGATACTCTGGATCCGGAAGAGATCTTTGAGTTTTGTGACCAGCATGATATCAGGGTATGCACCATGGAGGACTCCCGGGAAAATCCGCTGATAGACAGGACCGCATCAAAGTACGGGATCAGTATCTACGTACATACGGTTAATGACGAAGCACAGAGGGACAGATTGTTTGATTCCGGAGTGGCCGGGATCTATACGGATTTTTTATTCTGATCATATATGGATACTTTTGAAAAGCAGAACAATGAACAGGGAAAAGAAGGAATAAGGGATGCTGTCATATTTTTATGCTATCCCGTGGTCTTTTTCTTTCTCACCTCCCTTACCATGTTTGACGACATCTTTAAGATAAGATGGAAGACCATGGCAGTGAATATCCTTTTCTATGAGCTGCTGCTTTTTCTTCTATTCTGCATCTTTAATAAGGCAAAGACCGCTATCAGGACAGAGCTCGTATTGCTGTGGCTCCTCGGTATAGCAAACGCCTATGTCTACAGATTCAGACGAAGCTTCATAAGGCCCTGGGATCTTACCTCCATAGGAACCGCAAAAAATGTGGCTCTGAACTACGATTACACCCCGGAGATCAGGATGGTGATATCGGGGGTTATAATGGTCCTCTTATTTATCCTGGCCCGCTTCTGTACCCTGGAGGCCGGGAAACTCTTTAAGGAAAAGCTTTTCCTAAGAGCGGCGGGGGCCCTTGTCTCAATACTTCTGATCATATCAATGTGCTTCCTTGTCCAGAGAAATACGGTCAAGGATATGCTTGGGATCTACACGGTTCTCTTCGATTCAAAGGGAATGATGAGAAAGAACGGCATGGCGCTGAATTTCATGTATCAGATGAAGTACCTTAAGGTTGAAAAGCCATCGGGATACGATAAGGAGGCAGAGAGTGAGATACTTTCTTCCTATGAAGAGGATACAAAGGCGCCGGAAAACATGCCGGATATCATCGTTATCATGAACGAGGCCTTTTCCGACCC
>CADBTX010000313.1 GCA_902797705.1 uncultured Lachnospiraceae bacterium
CCTTCTTGATATCTCTAAGATAGAATCCGGAAAGATGCATCTGGTGGAACAGGAATATGACACTGCAGAAATGTTCCGTTCCATTGTTTCCATGATAAGGGTCCGGAGCACGGAAAAGGAACTGACCTTTGATGTGGTGATAGACGAGCTGCTGCCGAAACGCCTCTACGGAGATCAGGGAAAGATCAAGCAGATAGTCCTTAATCTGCTGACAAACGCCGTTAAATATACTGACAGGGGCGGCTTTATGCTTAACGTGGACATGGTGGAAAGAGAGGATGACACGGCAAACATACGCTTTTCCGTAAAGGACACCGGAAAGGGCGTGAAGGAAGAGGATATGGAGAAGCTCTTCGCAGCCTATGAGAGGCTGGAAGAGGAGAAGAACAGCGGTATACAGGGAACGGGTCTGGGACTCGATATCTCCAGGAGGTTTGCGGAGCTTCTTAAGGGAGAGCTCTGGTGTGAAAGTGTTTACGGAGAGGGATCGGAATTCATCCTGAAGATCAAACAGAGGATCGTGGATCCCACTCCTGTCGGGGTATTTATGGAGCATGAGGAGAACGATGAGAAGGGACCCTATATTCCTAAGTTCATCGCACCCGATGCGGATATCCTGGTGGTGGACGATAACCCCATGAATCTCAGCGTCATAAAGGGACTGCTCAAGGCCACGAAGGTATTTGTGACCACCGCTTCCGGAGGTGAGGAAGCCCTTGATAAGATAAGAGACAACCATTTTGATGTGGTGCTTCTGGATCATATGATGCCGGGAATGGACGGCGTGGAGACCGTGGAGAAGATAAGGGAGGACCATCCCGATCTTCCGGTATATGCCCTTACCGCAAACGCAACTGCCGGTGAGGAATTCTATATTTCAAAGGGCTTTAATGGTTATCTCTCGAAGCCGGTGGAGACCTCTGTGCTTGAAAAGACCATAATGAAGCATCTTCCGGAGGAGATGATGGAGATCCCGAGCAGTGATGATGCTGTGGAGGACCTTAAGGAGATCCCGGAAAACCTGAAGTGGATCTATGAGACGGAGGGGATCTCGGTGCCTGACGGTATCAATAATTCCGGAGGTATTTCAAACTATATCTTCTCTCTGGAACTGTTCCTTGATACAATAGACGGTAATGCAAAGGTTATAAGCGATGCCTATGAAAGCGGAAATATCAGGCTCTATACCATAAAGGTCCATGCCTTAAAGAGCTCCGCCAGGATAATAGGGGCAATGGAGCTTTCCTCTCTTGCGGAAAAGCTGGAGGATGCCGGAAACCGGCAGGATACGGAGTTTATCGACGGGTACACAGGAAAACTCCTTTCGGATTATCTGGACTTTAAGGACAAGCTTAAGGGAATGAAGGATGACAGCCATAAGGACGGTCTGGAGCCGGTGCCGGAGGGCCTTCTTAAGGATGCTTTCGATACGCTTTCCGATGTCATACCCCAGATGGACTATGACTCTGTTGAGATGATATTAAAGGAGATATCAGGTTATTCTCTGCCTCCTGAGATCGGGGAGTTTGTGGAGAAACTTGAAGCACTGTTAAAGGTCTTTGACTGGGACGGAATGGAGAAACTGATCAAGGAGCAGGAGTATGTCAGTTAAGAAAATGATATTTACGGGTGAAAAGGAGTCCTTTATCATCCGTGTTCTTATGAATAAGCTGGAGGATGCCGGGATAAGCTGCGCCTTTGCTCCCTTCAGGGTAAATGATATAGGCGGCGCCGGGGATGAGGATACACTGATAGCCCTCTACATTGAAGAGGATTCGAAGCCAAAGGAGGATGTGCTGCATTACCTTTCGGACACCCTGGAGGAAAAAAACAGTCAGATGATCTTAATCGGAGAGCAAAGGGATATTGCCGCGGTACTGGATGAGGTCCCCGGAGACATAATATACAAAACCTTCATAAGACCTGTGGACAATACTGAATTTGTCAGTGAGATCAAGAACTTTTTTTTCAAATTGGATGCCGGGGATTTCAAGAAGAGCATACTGGTGGTGGATGACGATCCCCAGTATCTTGCCCTTGTCAGGCAGTGGCTTAATGGAACCTACAAGGTCTCCATGGTGAATTCCGGTCTCCAGGCCATAAAATTTCTGGGAAAGAACAAGGTGGACCTTATCCTCCTTGATCACGAGATGCCGGTTACCACCGGCCCCCAGGTGCTTGAAATGCTGAGAAGCGATGCGGAGACAAGGGATATACCCGTTATGTTCCTTACGGGAAAGGGAGACAAGGCAAGCGTCATGCAGGTGGTGGCTCTGCGGCCGGACGGATATTTCCTGAAAAGCATCGAAAAGGATGAACTTCTGGAAAAGCTTCATGAGTTTTTCCAGCTTCGTAAGGCTTAGTCAGATAAAACAATGATCGAATTCATACGTTCATACCAACTTGATATAATGCTGTATGTCAGTGCAGCCTGCTTTACCATAGCATTCCTTCTCTTTATCACGGGATTTATCTCCAGAAAACGGAGATTTATCCTGATCTTTATGGAGTTTGCAGCTGCCCTTCTCTTGTATTTCGACCGAATGTGCTATATATACTCGGGAGATATGAGCAGATTGGGATTTATTATGGTGAATCTCAGTAACTTCGCCGTATTTTTCTTAACCGCTGCCATTGTGTTCGGATTCAATATGTACATAAAGAATCTTCTCAAGGAGAGCTGCGGTGAGGAGAAGGTGCCGAAAAGACTGGTATTTGTGGATATCGCCTCTGTCCTGCAGATGATCCTGGTGACAGTGTTCCACTTTACCGGCTTTTTTTACTACATCGATGCAACAAACACCTACAACAGAGGCCCGGGCTTTCTCGCAGCCTATATAATCCCCGTGGTCTGCCCCCTGATACAGTATACGGTCATAAGGCCCTACAGATCGAAGCTCAGCAATATGGTCTATCTGTCGATAGTGCTTTACATCTTTGTACCCATCGTCATGGGTATCGTACAGATCTTCACCTATGGTATCTCCATTGTGAATATGGCCATGGTCATGGTCTCCATCTCCTTATTTATCTTTAGTTACCTGGATGTGAATGAGACCGTAAAGAGGGCTCACAGACAGGAGATGAAGGGCCTTGCGGAAGAAAAGATAAACCTTAAGAATCTATTTGAAGAGACTGCCACAGCCTTTGTTAAAGCTGTGGAAAAGAAGGACGGTCTCTTAAAGGACTATCCCGAGAGGGCGGCTTACTATGCGGGAAAGCTGGCGGAGAGGGTCGGAATGTCAAAGGATGACTGCGATAAGGTGTACTATGCCGCGCTCCTGCATTATGCGGGAATAGGAGATATCCCCGGTTATCCCTTCCTGATCGAGGCTGAGACCTATATAAACGAAAACTTTGACGGCAAGGATAATAAAACGGGGTTAAAGGGTGAAGAGATCCCGGAAGCCGCCAGGATAATAGCCATTGCAGAGGACTATGTGGCAATGACCACAAA
>CADBTX010000314.1 GCA_902797705.1 uncultured Lachnospiraceae bacterium
CTTATGGAATCCATGGTTATCATCCAGGAGCTGCCTCTGTTATTCCCCCAGTATTCGTCAAAGAGCAGGTACCAGTTTGTGGAACTGAAGCGTTCCGGCAGCAGATGCTTCGTATTGAGATAGATATAGATGATGACCCCAACGATGGTAAGTCCGGCAAGGATCAGCACCACGCTCCTTATGATGGTAAGCTCCGCGATATTGACCTTTCCCTCTTTATCAAATTTTGAGAAGACAAAATATACTGCTCCGAGGACCGCAATGGCGATCCACATCAGGGGATTCTGGGAACCGAAGATCATAAGCTCTCCCAGGGGCACCGCCTTATCCGGGAAGGCCATCTGAAGGAAGCCTATGACTCTCCATGACAGGAGCATTATGAGTATGATCTCAAGAAAACGCTTCATATAACGGTTCTCCCTGAAGGAGAAGCAGAACAAGGTAAGGAGAGTCGCTGCAAGGGCAAAGAAAGCGCTGTCAGAGTCCTGTGTGATCGCCGTCATGAATCCGATCACCATATACGCAAAGGAAACCCTTCTTACCCAGAGTTTTTCAGCCTGCCAGTACATAAAGAGACCTATGGGGAAGAAAAGCATAACATAGCTCGAATACCATGTGGACTGGCCCAGGGTGGACAGGAACTGAGGCACATAATTCTCACTGAGGCCGTCGTACATATTAAGGGGATCCACATGGAAACGGTTCAGCACCCCAAGGAGATTTACCAGGGTAGAGGCCGCGAGATACAGTCCCATCATGATATCGTCCCAGCGCCAGAAACGGGATACGAAGAAATACAGGGCACAAAAGGCAAACTGCGCGATCATACCCATGTACCAGCCATTATAACCCCAGATGATGTAATCCTTATAAGGGGAGATAATGGTGGAAAAAAGACAGGCCACAAGATAGAAAAGCACGAACTTATCCGTCAACGTCACCTTCTCTTTCCAGAACGCAAGGATCTGCTTTGATCTTGCAAGATCCACCTGATACCAGATAAAGACGATAAGCAGCATTACCAGAAAGGTCGGGATCTTAAATAAGGGACCTTCGATATAATAAGTCACCGTCCGGAAGAAATGCCACTTGGCGTCTCCCATGTTATAGTATGCGTCCTCATAATACAGAGGATAGATCACAAAAATGAGAAAAAGGTAGATCCCAAGGATCTCCTTCAGAAATCTAAGGGATAGAAATTCCTGAACTGTTTCTTTTGCCTTTGCCATGATAAAACTCTCCAATCCTATTTTCCACCCTCTCCTAAAGAGGGAAGCCTGTATCACAGGCCCGTTAAGTATATCATATTTTAACGGATTCAAAAAGAAAGACCCGCCCGAAGCGGATCTTTCTGTCCTCATATCTATTTTTTCTTATCCAGGAAGGCCGCATCCATCTGGCCCTTTGGTATCACATTATGCATCTGGTTCGCATACATATTGATCTTCTGCACTGCGTTCCTCTGGTCCTTTAGACTGCTTCTCTTATTCTTAAACGCCCTCTCGGCGGCCGCCTTATTCCGGTTCTGTTCCGCCTCTATCTTTACCGCTTTTCCGGTTATATCTGTTATCAGCTCCTGCATCAGGAGGATCTCGTCCCGATACTTATCCTTATCGCCCTGCAGATCGCCCCGGACCCTGTCATACACCGACTCAAAGCCTTCATTCAGCTTATCCAGTCTCACAGCCAGTTCGCCGATCCTTTCCTGACTCTTCTGAAGCGCCTCCAGGTCCGGCTCCTCTGATCTTAAGATCTCCGCCTGTGAAGCGTCTTCCGCAGCCACTTCATCTAACAGCTCATTTTTATCCTTCAGGCTGTCTATAAGGATCTTCACATAAGAATTCTTCATCTCTTACGCCTGTCTAACTATACGTTCTTCCTGATGTGCGGTCTTCATAACCTCTTTCCAGGTATCCCTCATGGTACGCATATGTCCTGCGCACTCCTCCAGTATTTCCTTATCCTTGGAGAGGTTTGCCTCTAAGAGCCGCCTCTTTACATAGGAGTATACCGCATTGAAATCCTTTGAAACTTCGTACTTGTCATTCAGTGTTGACTGAAGCTCAAGTATTATCCTTTCCGCCTTTTTGATATTGGTGTTGGCCTTTGCTATATCCTTTTCGTCCACACCCATTATGGCGATGTTTATGAATTTGATGCATCCTTCATATAACATCAGGGTAAGCTCCGCAGGGGAAGCGGTCAATATTTTATTTCTGTTGTACTGGGCGTATGCATTTGCTGATAACATATCCTTGTCCTCCTGGTTTTAAGTATTATCCTTTATCTTCCTGTCACTGACCGAGCATGGATGCGAACGAACTGCTCTGGGAATTCAGTTTCGTCAGCGCTTTTTCCATTGCGGTAAACTTACTGTAGTAGCTGTCCTCCATATCCGTGACCCTCTCTTCCTGTTTCTTGATATCGTTGGTGAGACGGTCATATTCAGTCTGAAGGATCTTATCATCATAAACCTTCATTGCGGAACGGGTTCCCTCTATGAACCTCATTTCCTTATTCAGCTTATTATATACACCCTTAAAGAGTTGCGAGAAGAACTGGCTTACGGCCTCGGGATCGGAAGCGATCATCTTCTTCAGGGAATCATTATTGCTCTTCGTATTCTCGTCATCCGGATCACCGTCTATATGGTACAGCCCGTGCTCATTCTCTCCGGCTGTGAAGTAATCAAGGGTGTTTATCCCAAAGGACGAAAGGCTGTAGGATTTTCCGTTATCCAGCTGTAAAGTCTGTGCGAAGCTCTCCTTGAAAAGATCTATGAGAGTTCCGAGATTGTCATCCCTGCGGAGAAGGGAATCCTTTATGGTCTTTTCCCACTTCTCCACCTCTTCATCGGACATTGCTTCCTTCTCTTCCTCCGAAAGCACATCGTAGTCCTTGTTGGCCTTGGCGTTATAATAGGTATCCATCTTCTTTATGAGTTCATTGTAGGACTTGAAGAAATCCTTTATGGAATCATAGATGGTATCCACATCAACGCTGGTGGTTATGGTGGAAGCCTTGAATCCGGTTAAGGAAGAGGGATCCCTGTCGGATACACCCTGAACGGTGATATTCAGTCCGTTGATATTAAAGGTGTTGGAGGATGATTCAAACTCCGCTCCGTTAAGGACTATCTTTGCATTCTGGCCCTTGATCTTTACAGGGGGATTCTCGTCTCCGTCTACGCTCTTGTACTCGCCATCCTCAATCTTATAAGCGAGACCCAGCTTCTGTAAAACCTTCTTTCCGGAATCATCCGAGTCGGCGTAATTTATCTCAAAATTCGCATCGCCTCCGGACTTGGTGGACGAAATAAAGAACCTTCCGGTCTTCTCATCAAAATTGGCATTTAACCCGAGCTTCGAAAACTTGGATGCGATATCCGTCATACTGTCGTTTAAGTTGATGGCTATCTCTTTGGCCTCGGCCTCTCCGCCAATATTTACCTTGATCTTGATGCCTTCGCCTGCAAGAGCGGTATTTTCTTCGTTGGTGAACTCCCCGGCCTTCATGAGCTCTGCGAAGGAGGTGGAACTCTTCACGGAAGCGTCGTTCTGATCCTTTATGGCGCCGCCTGTCAGATATCCGGAAGTAGCCATCTGATGCACTTCCAGGGTCTGGGAACCAAGAACCGCAGTGCTGTCAGACGTAACACTTGCCACGTTGCTGTCGATTGTGGATTTCTTGGCGTTGTAATTTCCCTCGAAGCGGAGATTGTCTATCTTACCGTTATAGAGGTTATACACCTCGGAGTTCATGCTCTTCCAGATCTCCTGCTTCCATCCGAGCTTGGTCTGGGTGTTCTTTAATTTTGTGGTCTTATAGCTGGCTGCTGAAACGAGAGCCTGCACTATGGTTTCTGTATCGAGTCCGGAAACCAGTCCGGTCATCCTAATACGATCTGTAGCCATACCCTTACCTCTCTTTCACGTCAGCGTTTTTCGTCCACAAGGATACCTGCCATCTCCCATACCCTGGCAAGCATATCAAGGGTCTTCTCGGGAGGAAGTTCCTTTATCACTTCCTTGGTATCCTTATCAACTATCTTTATAGTCACTCTGTTTGTCTTGTCATGAATTCCGAATATCGCCTCAGAATGAGAGATCATCTTCTTATTGATCTCCTCAACCGCCTTCTTTATCTCTTCACTGGCAGTCTTGCTGTTTCCGAGCGCTTCCTGTATGTTCTCCATGCTGTTGGGAGAAGCCGACTTGGACTCGTGGTCCTCTCTCTGATCCTCATTTGTCTCGGGAGCTTCATGCACGATCTTCTTTACGGAATCCGTTCCTTCAGCCGGTGTAACGGATACATTGCTCTGAGAAGGCTCAGGGGTGTTTGATCCATAGCCAGCCGTCTGTGAAATTGCGCTGCTGATGCTGTTTATTGAAGCCATTTTGCTACCTCCATGTGCGTCCACGTACTCATTCCGGGCCCCACGACTTTTCATTTATAATATCGGACATACATACAAAAAAACTTAGGCTTTTAAAAAAGATTTTTTAATGCCTCCATATCCCCTGATTCCATTGCGTTCTTATTGGATTCCTGGATCTCAAGGAAGATCTCTTTCCTGTACACCGGAACCTCCTTCGGTGCGGCGATACCGACCTTTATCTGATCTCCCCGGATGTCCAGTATGGTAACTTCTATATTATTGTTTATCACAAGGGATTCACCCTTTTTTCTGGATAAGGTCAGCATCTTATTTTCCCTCCTTTGCGGCAGCAAGAATCTCATAGATAGGGAAATGAATGTCATTCTCGCCCTCGGTTAAGATCACCTGGGCACCCTTTCTGGTGGCAGCGTTAATGATGACAGGCGCCATAAGGTTTACCGTCATCTTTTCTATGGCTCCCTTCGGAACCGTTACCGTCACGAGGACAATGGTGTCATCAGGAGTAAGCTCTCCAAGATTGGAAAGAAGATCGTCCTCAACCATGGGATTATAATCGGGTTTTACAATATGAGGATCCATTACCGGCATGGCAAAGGCCGGCTCGTCAAGAGATAATAAAAAGCTTAAGGATGATCCGTCGCTCTTTTCCGAATCGTGAACAATGGCAAACTTATTCAGATCCGGAAATCCCACTATGCCTCCCGGGAATTCAATGATCTTCTCATCATCGATCACGATCTCTCCAAATAATCTGGTATTAACTTCCATTCTGTCCTCCTTTTTTTCAGCTCCCAATTCAGGGGCGATCTGGAATAATTATATCAAAGGGTTATGGCTTTTGCACCCCGCTAAAGCGGCATGCTGCATTAAGCAAAGAGTGCCGCGCAATTAAATCGCTTCGCGATGGCGCGTCACGTGCAGCACCCCGCTAAAGCGGCATGCTGCATTATATATAACTCACCAGTGTTTGCTGGCTGATCTTTCCAGTTACCTGCAGCGCTGCGGAATATGAGAGCGATGCTTCGCTAAGGTCCACTGTAAGCACGGAGAGATCGATATTTTCATTGTTTGAGGTCTGGGTCTGGACGGTGGTCTTGTCCTGGGTGCGTCTGTTCTTTATAAGCTCCAGGCGCTTTACGGAGGTTCCCATCTCTGTAGCCGCTGCATTGACGAAATCGAAATACTTCCCCGCCCTTGTCATGCCGCTGCTGAAGGCCTCATTGACTCTGTTCTGGGCGTATTCCAGCTCTTTCGTGGCAGCCGCAAGAAGATCGCTTATCGTCTTTTGCTGATCCTTATTATACTTCTCCGTGTCAGACTGCATTTCCATAAGCCTGTCCACTTTGCTCTGGATCCCGTCTAAAAGGTTCAGGTAATCATGTATCTCGTCCAGGTCACGTCTCGCATCCAATGTAAATACATCACAGGCATTGGCATTTACCTTAATATTCTGACTGTCACCCATATGGTAATACATGGACTGCTGATGGTCGGTGTATTTTATGGAAGGTGTAACCCCGACATCTTCACAGTTAAAATAATATTCCGGCTTTACATCACCAACGTTCCAGCTGGACTTGTTGTATCTTATATCAATCCCGGTATCTCCCATCTTGTTGATAAGCTCATTCTTGGTCTGTTCACCAAAAATGAGGGTTCCCTTATCCTTGTTAAAGTAGATCTTATTATCTTCCGGAGGCAACGGAATCTGATATTCATTATTGACGAAAACGAAATCCAGTCCGGATAATGAGTGACTGATCCCCGGATCCAATTCCTTATACGAAAGCCTGAGTCTGTATACCTGATTATTCTGGATCATGGTTTCATTTATGGCATCACTGAGGGACGATATCTCTCCGTCGGTCACTCCTGTGGAAGAACCGGCTCCGGTGCCGGTGCGCACGGTAAAAGAATAGTCTTCTATGTCATCCTTTGTAAAAGTCTCCTCTATTCTGATATATTTGAATTTTCCGTCGGCAGCCTCGGCCTGACGTTCCTCAAAATCCTGTGCCGTAAAGGTCAGGCTGTCCTGGGTACGATAGCCGGTGAAAAGATGCCTGTCCTCACTTGAGGCATTTCCGATGGAATAGTATTCATCCACCA
>CADBTX010000315.1 GCA_902797705.1 uncultured Lachnospiraceae bacterium
AGCGAAGAGATACTGACAAAGATGTGCCGCGCCGGAATGAACGTGGCGAGGCTGAATTTTTCTCATGGAACCCAAGAAGAGCACCTTAAAAAGATCGCTCTGATCAAAAAGGTTCGGGAGGAACTCCATTATCCCCTTCCTATAATGCTTGATACAAAGGGGCCGGAGTACAGGATCAGGGATTTCAAAAACGGCAGGGAAGTGCTGAAGGACGGCCAGACCTTCACCTTCACTGTAAGGGATGTGCCCGGAGATGACAGCGTTGTATCCGTAAGCTATAAGGATCTTATTTCTGAACTGAATGAGGGAGACAGGATCCTTGTAAATAACGGTCTTCTGATATTTGAAGTGAAGGAATTATCGAAGACCGATGCGGTTTGCCGGGTTATTTCCGGCGGTGAGATCTCCGATCACAAGAGCATGAATTTCCCGAATCACGTTTTTAAGGGCGATTACCTCAGCGAGGATGACAAGTCGGATCTGCTCTTTGGAATTGAAAACGACATTGATTTCGTCGCGGCGTCATTTGTCTCAAACAGGGAAAATGTAGCTGAATTGCGGGAATTCCTGGATAAGAACGGCGGAAGGGATATTGACATCATTGCGAAGATCGAAAACCACGCCGGTGTTGATAACATTGACGAAATATGTGAGATCGCAGATGGGATAATGGTTGCGAGGGGCGACCTGGGGGTCGAGATCCCCTTTATTGAAGTGCCGGCAATACAGAAGTACCTGATCAAGAAGTGCCGGCTTCTCGGAAAAAGGGTTATCACCGCAACGGAAATGCTGGAATCAATGATCCACAATCCAAGGCCTACAAGGGCGGAGATCTCCGATGTGGCAAATGCTGTTTACGATGGATCTTCAGCCATCATGCTTTCCGGGGAATCAGCTGCAGGAAAATATCCCGTGGAATCAGTAAAAAATATGTCCGAGATCGCGGAATATACGGAAAAGAACATTGATTACGTCAAGCGTTTCCACGACACGGACTATGTCATAAAGAACAATCTGGATGCCATCTCCCACGCGGCCTGCGCCATGGCCATTGACACCAGGGCCCGGGGCATTGTGATAAGCTCAATGTCCGGGATCACTGTCAGAATGGTAAGCCGTTTCAGATGTCCTGCAGATATCATAGGCGTGACCACCTCTCCAAAGGCCTGGCGGAAGCTGGGGCTTAACTGGGGCGTCACTCCCGTTTTGAGCGATGAATTCGCTTCTGTTGATGAGATGTTCGCCCATGCCGCAGAGCAGGCCGTGGATATCCTTGGTCTCGGAAAAGGGGACAACATCGTCCTCACCGGCGGCAGAGTAAGCGGACAGCCCGGCAGCACCAATACCATCCGCCTTGCAACAATAGGAGATTAATTTTCGCGCTCCTGACTTCCGCCTTCCCGGAAACGATCGAAAATATACACGCCAAGGTTTTCAGACGTCACTTGCGGTTCCGCAAGTGACTGTTCTGAACAGCTTCTACACGCTTTTATTTTGACGGGAAATATTTTATACTAAAAGCAGTTTTTTGCTCTATCCATGATGTGAAGAGCGAAACAGACCGGGTAAAGAAAGGGGAAAGAATATGAAAAAAATTGCAGCTTTATTATTGTCGGGAATCATCCTGCTTACAATGTCCCTGCCGGTAATGGCGGCAGACCAGATATATACCACAGCCACACCGGATCAGTGGATGCCTGAGTGTTATACGGGATTCAGTTATCAGCATGATCCCATGCAGATAGAAAAAGCCCGGAAGGACATAGTAAGAGATCCCGGTGCGATCTACGGTTATTCGCCTAACCCTGATTCTGACAGACTTGGAGAATTCGCGTCTTATGACTGGAGCGACCCTTCAGTGGTGTGGAAAGCAAGACAGGATAGGATAAAATATTTAAAACAGGATGCAGCGCTTGTCAATGCCTATGCAGTGATGATGAGTCAGGGCAAGTCCATAGAGGAAACCGCCAGGGAGGTGAGCCGCTTGAGGAATGAGATCCGGCTCAAGTCTTATGAGAATGACCCTGTCGGTCTCGAAAAGCTGAAGAGAAGCAATCTCAAAACCTATGGTAATGAGGAAGGGCCTACGGCGGATTCCCTTTATAAGAAATACGGCTCCTGGGAAAGGGTACTGGAAAAAGCTTTTTCAACAAATATGGGGATGGATGCCTGTCTTGGCCTGTTTGACGACAATTATCCGAGATATGTCCTTCTCGGTGAGGTTCCGGCCGAATAAGTCAATGGGGACGGTTCTCTTTGACTTATTATTAGGAAAAACAAGTCAAAGAGAACCGTCCCCCATATCTTGATCAACAAAAAGGTGATATACCAGCCATTTTACGCAGTTTATCTAAAGTATCGTTTCTAATTCCTCCGGCAACGTTCTTCATATCCGCCATTGCGAGCTCTCCTTCCGCCGGTGCTTTCATCAGCTCTTCCATATCCGCATAGGACAGTTCCAAGCCGGCTTCCTTCGCTACGGGAAGGATTACAGCCTCAAATAAGGCTTTCATATCATCCTTATTCCCGGCATAGCTTTCTGCCGCGCTGTTCAGCTTTTTACGCAGTCCCTCATCTTTATTGACCAGCTCAATAAACTTCTTAATATTCTCATTTGACATATCGTATCCCTCCATATTAAGTCAAAAAGAACCGTCCCC
>CADBTX010000316.1 GCA_902797705.1 uncultured Lachnospiraceae bacterium
CGGATTCCGGCGAACAGGCTCTTGAGATCACAGAGACCATGGTGAGGTCAGGTGCTGTAGATATCGTAGTAGTCGACTCTGTGGCCGCACTTGTGCCCAAGGCAGAGATTGACGGGGAAATGGGAGATTCCCATGTGGGACTTCAGGCGAGACTCATGTCCCAGGCTTTGAGAAAACTGACGGCGGTAATAAGCAAGAGCAACTGTACGGTAGTATTCATTAACCAGCTCCGTGAAAAGGTGGGCATCATGTTCGGCAATCCCGAGACCACCACAGGAGGCCGCGCTCTTAAGTTCTATTCCTCGGTAAGGCTCGATGTGCGCCGTATCGATAAGATAACCCAGGGAGGAGAGGTTGTCGGAAACCGCACCAGAGTAAAGGTTGTAAAGAATAAGATAGCCCCGCCCTTCAGGGAGGCCGAGTTTGATATCATGTTCGGAAAGGGCATATCCACCGTGGGTGATATACTTGATCTCTCGGAAAAGGTGGATATCATAAACAAGGCAGGAGCCTGGTATTCCTATAACGGCGAAAAGATCGGACAGGGAAGAGAGAATACCAAGGCATATCTGGAGGAGCATCCGGAGATCCTTGCAAAGGTTGAAAAACAGGTGAGAGCCCACTACGGTCTCGGAGGAGAGGTTTCTGCCGAAAAGGAAGCGCCTGCTGATGGGGCGCCCTCTGAAGAAAAGCCCAGAAAAGCGGTGAAGGCCGCTAAGGAATAAAGCATGGTCATTACAGGGATCGCTGAATGGCACAAGGGCAAGTATCTCATCTCCTTAAATGATGAGCCTGCTTTTGCGCTCTACGGAAAGGAGATCGGCGAATACGGACTTAAGGAGGGCGCGGAGCTTTCCGATGAGGAATACCGGCGGATACTGGATGATGTCCTGATAAAGAGGACGAAGAGCCGCACTCTCCATATCCTTGATAAAAATGACAAGACCGAAAAGGAATTAAGGGACAAGTTAAAGGAGGGCATGTATCCGGAAGAAGCCATAGATGCTGCTGTGGAAGCGGCAAAAAGAGGCAGGTTTCTGGATGATAAAAGGTACGCCTGCCAGTATGTATATGAAAAGTCCCGGACAAAAAGCCGCAGGATGATAGAGGCTGAGCTTAAAAGAAAGGGTATCAGCGAAGACCTGATCTCTTCAGCTTTTTCAGATATGGATGAAGAGGAAGGGATGGAAGACCGGGAAGAGGCTCTGATCCTTAAGCTCATAAAAAAACGGCTCCCGGATCCCGGGGCTTTGGATAATGCTTCAAAGGAAAAACTGTACCGCTATCTCACTGGAAAGGGCTTTGAATTTGAAAAGTGCAGAAGTGTATTGGACAGATATCTGGAGGGATACGGGTAATGGTTGCGTGAACTGACGTTTTTATGATATACTCTCATTGTTTATCATTTGAATATTCAGGAGGATCGTTATGAAGCATATAAAGACGCTTAATACCAGAGATTACAAAAAGAGTATGGCAAACGGCGGATGCGGTGAGTGTCAGACTTCCTGCCAGTCAGCCTGCAAGACCAGCTGTACCGTTGGAAACCAGTCCTGCGAGAAGAAGAATTCTTTAAAGTGAGACGGTTTTTAGGTCAGGATCTTTAAGGAGGGCCGTAAGGCTCTCCTTTTTCACTGAAAAAATAATCTTTGTCTGCAGGTTTTCCCTGGCAGTACTAAATGGAGTGATCGATATCAATGGTTCATCAATATAAAAATCATGGATTTAATATAGTTCTGGATGTGGAGTCCGGAGCAGTGCATGTGGTGGATGATGTGGTCTATGACCTTATCCCCCATATGGAAGATAAGGAAAAGATCTCCCTTAAGGAGGCGTCAGAGCTTACAGGAGGCAAGTATAATGATACCGACCTTATGGAAGCCGTTAATGAGATAAATGAATTAAGGGATATGGGAACCCTTTATTCAAAGGATATCTACAGGGATTATGTGGATAAATTCAGTGAGAAGAAGGCCGGGGATCCGGTGGTCAAGGCTATGTGCCTGCATATTGCCCATGACTGCAATCTCCGCTGCGAATACTGCTTTGCCGGAAAGGGTGAGTACCACGGAGAACGTTCCCTTATGAGCTTTGAGGTGGGAAAACGCGCTCTTGACTACCTTATGGACCATTCGGGTAACCGGGTGAATCTGGAGGTGGACTTTTTCGGCGGCGAGCCCACAATGAATTTCCAGGTGGTGAAGCAGCTGGTGGAATACGGACGTTCAAAGGAAAAGGAGAGGAATAAAAAGTTCCGCTTTACCCTTACCACCAACGGTATCCTTCTCGATGATGAGATACTGGAATTTGCCAACAGGGAAATGAGTAATCTTGTCCTTTCCATAGACGGCCGCAAGGAAGTCAATGAC
>CADBTX010000317.1 GCA_902797705.1 uncultured Lachnospiraceae bacterium
CCAGGGCTATAAGGTGGAAGCAGAGGGAAGCCATGAAAAGGTGGGCTCAGAGGATGCACACGCCTGGGCAGAGTCATATCTTAAGGGAAAGGGCTGGTTTATCTTTGAAGCAACCCCGGGCTTCAGGCATTATTCTGTCTTTGGAATGGGAGAAACTGCCGCGCCGGGATACGGTGAAACATACATAAACCACGGGGAGAACGGGGAAGCTTCTTCAGGGGAAGAGGAACTTAATAATAATGCCGGAGAAGGAACAAAGATAAGGATCAGCTGGTATAAGATACTGATCCCCGTCATTTCAGGCCTGTTCCTTACACTTCTTTTGCTCCTTATTGACAGGATCCTTAAGAAGATACGCTATGACAGGATGAGCGAGACAGAAAAGGGCAGGGAAAAGTGCAGGGCCATGATGGAACTCCTGAAAAGAAAAGGGCTTGAAAAGGAGGAGGGGGAGACTCTGTCGGAATACGGGGAAAGGCTTGAAGAGCTGCTTCCCGGCGGTGCTCCCTCATTTCTTCATACTTACGAGAAGATCCTTTACTCCGGGCATGAGATCGGTAAGGAGGAACGGTCGGAACTGGAGGAAGAGAGCAGGAACTTAAAGAGGGCAATAAGAAGACCCGGCAGAAGAATTATGATATAATCAAATTTACACCTTTTTACTTGCGTGGATTCTGTGCAGAGGGAAGAAAGAAATGTATTATGCAATGATCGGGCTGCTTGGAGCCTTGATAATGTTCATTGAAAATCAGGATATACTTTTTGGGAGGAAGGGGGCTTTTTCCCTGCCGGCCTGGGAGGTATACCGGAAGTTTCTGATATCGGTCTTTATATATTATATCGTTGACGTTCTGTGGGGGTTCCTGGAGGAGAGTAAGCTTGCGGGAGCGCTGTTTGTCGATACCTCCGTATATTTTATCGTCATGGCGGTGGGGATCCTTTTCTGGACCCAGTATGTTGTGGTCTATCTCGATGAGGATAATGGATTCGGAAAGTATCTTGTATATGCGGGAAGAGGTATTGCGGCTTTTGTTGCCATACTGTCGGTGGTGAATATCTTTACCCCGGTTCTCTTTAAGGTTGATTCCAAATGCGTCTACTATCCCCTTGAGACAAGATATTTCATTCTGGGGGTGCAGATACTGCTGCTTCTTTCCATATCCCTACATGCCCTTATATCCATGCTCAGGAATAAAGCGGGAGACGTACAGGGCAGGAAGTACCGTACCATAGCTCTTTTCGGTCTGATAATGGCAGTATTTCTCAGCGCCCAGTCGGTCTTTCCCTACCTTCCGCTGTACGCCATAGCCTTTCTCCTTGGAACCTGTCTTTTAAGAGCCCTTGTCATAGGAGATGAAAAGGAGGCATACAGGGAGCAGGTGGAGGAAGCTGAAAAGATCAGCGAATTGAAGCAGTCCATTTCCGCGCTTCTTGACAATATGCCGGCCGTAACCTTTTCCAAAGATGCGGAAACCGGGGTCTATCTGGCCTGTAATCAGGCCTTTGCTGAATACGCCCATAAGGATAAACCCGAGGGAGTTGTGGGACTGACGGATAAGGAGATCTTTGATCCAATGACCGCCAGCCACTTCTTTGAAGATGACAGAATGGCCCTGTCCATGGAAGAGCCCTATGTATTTTATGAGGAGGTTCTGGATGCTGTGGGAAAGGAACGGCAGTTCCAGACCACAAAGCTGAAATTCAAGGATTCATCCGGGAGACTCTGTCTTCTCGGCATGGGACAGGATGTGACGGATATGGTGCGTATCCAGAGAGAGAATGTCACCACGAAGGAAGCCTATGAAAAAGCAAAGGATGCGGGACTTATCTTTACCCATATCGCCCGGACCCTGGCCCGTGGATATGAGGACCTCTACTATGTGAATCTGGATACGGAAGAGTATATCGAATACTGTTCGGATACTGATTCCGGCATGCTGAATGAAGTGAGGAGAGGCATGCACTTTTTTGATTCCTGCCAGAAGGAGGCGGATATCTTTGTTCATGAAGAAGACCGGGAAGTCTTCAGACGTGCCATGTCCAGGGAAACCCTTCTTGAAAGCCTTAGTAAGAACAATACCTTTTTTATGACCTATCGTCTTGTGTCCGAAAAAGGGACAGGCTATGTGAGCATGAAGGCTTACAGGATGCAGGATGACGACAGGTTCATAGTTCTCGGTATAACTGACGTGGATGATGACATGAGGCAGCGGAGAGCCGCCGAAAAGGCAAAGGAGGAACATACAGCCTATACCAGGATAAATGCCCTTGCCGGAGATTTCCTTTGTGTCTATGTCGTAAATCCTGAAAACGATAACTATCATCTGTTCAGCGCTACCAGCGGATTTAAGAGCTTCGAGCTTGAGAACCGGGGAACGGATTTCTTTAATGTTTCCATCGAGCGAAGTAAAAGTATGATCTATTCCGAAGATCTGGACCGCTTCCTGGAGATATTCAGTAAAGAGAGCATTATGACCGAAACCGAAAATAGCGGGATCTTTGTAATCAGCTACAGGATGATGATCAACGGAAGACCGAATTATGTACGCATGAAGGCCGCCCTGGTGGATGAGCCGGAGGGAAAACGCCTTATCATCGGTATCATTGACATAGACTCCCATGTGCGTCAGGAAGAGGTTTATCTGAGACGTCTGGCCAGAGCTCAGGAAAAGGCCAATATCGATGAACTGACCGGAGTAAAGAGCAGGCATGCATATCTGGATGAGGAGAGGCGCCTCGACCGCCTGATCCTTGAAAACCATGAGCCGGCATTTGCCGTGGTCCTTTTAGATGTAAATGATCTTAAAAAGGTCAATGATACTCTGGGACATCAGGAGGGAGACCGTTATCTTAGGGAGGCCTGCAGGATAATCTGCAACATCTTCAAGCGGAGCCCGGTATACAGGGTTGGAGGAGATGAATTTGCGGTGATCGTCCAGGGAGAGGATTACAGCAATATTGATGAGCTGGTGGAGAGGCTTAACGAACATAATCTCAGGGCCGGAAAAGAAGGGGGCATAGTCATCGCCTGCGGCATGTCGAAATTCAGAAGCGACAATGACTGCGTGGCCCGGGTATTTGAAAACGCAGACCAGAATATGTACATAGATAAAGCGAGACTAAAGGAGGAAAAGGCCGGATAAGGCCGGAGAAAAACAATGGATATAGTAAAGATCATCTCAGAAGAGATAGGCTGCAGGCCATCACAGACAGAAGCGGCGATAAAGCTCATAGACGAAGGGAATACAATTCCCTTTATCGCGAGATACAGAAAAGAGGTTACAGGAAGCCTTGATGACGAACAGCTTAGAAACCTGCACCAGAAGCTCCAGTATTTACGGAATCTGGAGGAGAGAAAAGAGGAAGTGATAAGCTCCATAGATGAGCAGGGAAAGCTTACGGATGAGCTTAGGAACGCCATTCTTTCAGCAGAGAAGCTGGTGACGGTCGAGGATCTGTACAGGCCCTATAAGCAGAAGAAAAAGACCAGGGCTGAGGCCGCAAGAAAGAGGGGACTGCAGCCCCTTGCAGATCTTATCCTGGAGCAGAAGACCGAAAAGCCCATTGAAGAGGAGGCTTTGAAATACGTAACAGGAAAGATAGAGCCTGCATCCGACAGTAAAGAGGATAAGGTCAAGGCTGCGGAAAAGGAAGTGCCGGATGCTGCGGAAGCCATAGCGGGAGCTCAGGATATCATTGCGGAGCAGATCTCCGATAATGCGAAGTACCGCGAATACATAAGGGATATTACCCGTTCAGAGGGCAAAGTGCTTTCCGAAGCGAAGGACAAGGAAGCAGAGTCCGTCTATCAGAATTACTACGAATTTGAAGAGGGAGTGGAGAAGATCGCGGGCCACAGGATCCTCGCCATAAACAGGGGAGAAGCGGAGAAGGTGCTCAGTGTCTCAATAGCTGCCCCGGAGGAGAGGATCACGACCTTCCTTGAAAAGCAGGTGATAACGGCCGCCAATCCTTATACTTCACCGGTTCTTAAGGAAGCGGTGGCAGATTCCTACTCAAGGCTTATAAAGCCGTCTATCGAGAGGGAGTTAAGAAATGAGCTCACGGAAAGAGCCGAAGACGGAGCGATGGATGTATTCGGAAAGAACTTAAAGCAGCTCCTCATGCAGCCTCCCATTGCGGGAAGGACTGTTTTGGGATGGGATCCTGCCTTCAGGAC
>CADBTX010000318.1 GCA_902797705.1 uncultured Lachnospiraceae bacterium
ATCGCAGGCAGGAGCGCTTCCGTAATCAGGGGCTGCCGGTCAATGTGCGAAGCTGTCGGTGAAAGCTACGCCGGAGGCATCGCGGGCCTTGCCCGGAGCCTTGTGGACAATATCTGTCTTTCGGCGGTGGATAAGGAAAAGGAGTATCACGGAGCTGTCGCCGGAGATACGGACAACAGAGACTTAAAGGATGAGGACAAGGGAAAGGTCAGCGGAAACATCTTTGTTTTCAGGGGACTCGGTGCCATAAACGGCGTGACGGACGAAAATGAGGCAAAGTCCGTAAGCTACGAAGAACTTCTTGAAATGGACGGGATCCCCTCAGACTTCGGAAAGATGACGGTGACCTTTAAGGATAAGGGAAGAACCGTCGCAAAGCTCAAGGTGCCCTACGGCGGGAGAGTTGACGGGTCCAAATACCCCGAATTAAAGGAGAGCTCTGACGGCAAATTCGGCTACTGGGAGAATACGGATCTAAGCAATATCCAGCAGAATATCACTGTTGAAGCGGTGTATGTGGACTATATCACAAGCGTTGCCTCTGACAATAGCGAGAAGCCCGGAATGATACTGAATGGAAGGTTCTATGACGGGACCGCTCTTACGTACACCGAAGAGGATATGAATGAGGAAGCCTCCGGCGGGAACAGGATCTACCGCAGCGTTTCCTTTGAAGTAAACAATGAATTCGGTATCCCGGAAAATACGGAATATACGGTGAGATACAGAACCGGCGGTGTCGGGAAAAATGATGTAGTGCTGATAAAAAATGGCGGCGGTCACGTTCCGGTGGAAAGCCGGATCGACGGGAATTACATCATATTCAAAATGAAAGATACGGGGACCTTTTACCTTGCGGGAACAAGAAAAGCAAGGCTTGAGACAGCCTCGGTCATAGCGCTCATAGCAGCGTCATTGATACTGATTCTTGTAATGGTGCTTTCTTCTTTAAGAAAAAGGAGAAGGCAGAAAAGTGAACAGGGCGGGAGTTAACGGGAATGTCAGAAAATAAGAACATAATGTACAAGATAGCCGCTTTTATCGTGGACCGGCGGAAGGCCTTCATGGTGTTGTTCGTCATCGCCATTGTATACTGCATCATCCGGATCTCCGATGTAGAGGTGGAAAATGATGTGACAAAGTATCTGCCTGAGGATACGGAGACCCGTCAGGGCGTGGACATCATGGACAATGAGTTTGAGACCCACGGCTCCGCCAAGGTACTTATCGCCAACATCACCTACGATCAGGCTTGCATAGTCGCCAGGGGTCTTGAAGAGATCAACGGCATTGATACGGTAAAGTTCTATGATCCGGATGACGAGGATTACAAGGATGATGTCCTGGAGGATTATTACAAGGATTCCGCGGCCCTTATCACAATGACCTTTGACGAGGATGAGGATACGGAGTTGTCCCAGCAGGCCATTGCGGCGGTAAGGGACTATGTGAAGGAATATGATGATTACGTCTTCACCACTGTGGATCTGGATGAGTCGGCGGAACTCAGGCATGATGTGAGCATAGTGCTGCTCTTTGCCGTATTTGTAATACTTGGAGTACTGATCTTCACCTCCTCGACCTTTGCGGAGGTTCCGATATTTATGTTAACCTTTATTACAGCTGCCATACTGAATAAAGGCACAAATTATATATTTGGGACAGTCTCCTTTATTTCGAATGCGGTTGACATAATACTACAGCTGGCGCTGGCCATAGACTACGCCATAATCATGTTCCACAGATATATGGAGGAACACGACAAGGGACTCGAGCCGAGAGAGGCCATGATAACGGCTTTGAGCAAGGCCATAATCGAGATCTCCTCCAGTTCCCTGACCACCATGGCGGGTATGGTGGCGCTGGTATTCATGCAGTTCAAGATCGGTGAGGATCTGGGACTCGTGCTCTGTAAGTCCATCCTCTTCTCCATGCTGTCCGTCTTTCTCTTTATGCCGGGACTCATTATGTGGTTCAGGAATAATATCGATAAGACAAGGCACAGGAGCTTTGTTCCGAAGATAACGGCCTGGGGAAGGTTCATAGTCCGGACGAGGTTTATCTTCCCGGTGGTCTTTGTGATAGTGATAGTCTTTGCTTTCAGGCTTTCAAATACAGCCACCTATATCTTTGACAAAAATACAGCGAGAGGGCCGAAGAAAACTCCCTATATCGAGGCCAAGGACAGGATAGACGAAACCTTTGAGACCGGAAACAATCTTGCCATTGTGCTCCCCAAGGGAGATTATGAAAAGGAAGCGGCCATCATACGGGATCTGAAATCCAGAGATTACGTCGGAGACATCCTTGCCCTTGCCAATGTGGAGATAGGAGACGAAAAGGAGTACGTGCTGACGGATGATCTGACTCCCAGGGAATTTGCGGAGGTGGCGGATGTGGATGCCGGTCTTGCAAAGCTTCTATACACTGTTTACGCCCAGGATAAGGAGCTCTACGGCGCCTTCATCGACGGTATCGACGAGTACAGGGTCTCGGTGCTGGATCTCATCGACTTTATCTATGATAAAAAGGAGGCCGGAGCCTTTAATCTCAGCGCAAAGCAGAGCGAGGACCTGGACGATATCCATGAACAGATAGAAACTGCCAGAGTGCAGCTTGAAAGTGAAGATCATTCCAGGATCATCTTTAATCTGAAGGGAGAGGTTGAGGGAGATCTGGTCTACAGCGAGGTGGATGATGTAAGGAAAATGGCCCAGTCCTATTATAAGAGCAGGATCTATGTGGTAGGAGATCCCACGGCAGCCTGTGATCTGTCCGGTTCCTTCAGTAACGATAACCTGCTGATAAGCGTACTTACGGCTTTCTTTGTGGGAGTGATACTTCTCTTCACCTTCCAGAGCATAAGCATTCCCTTTATCTTGCTATTAACCATACAGGGTAGTATCTGGATCAATTTTGCGATCCCCAATGTCACCAATGATCCCCTGTATTTCCTGGCGTATCTTATAGTCAGCTCCATTCAGATGGGTGCCACCATTGACTACGCCATTGTCATTACAAACAGATATATGACTTTGAGGCAGGAAGGCCTTGACAGGAAGGAACTGGTGATCCGCTCTCTGGATGAGAGCTTTGCCACGATAGTGACCAGCGGGACCATACTTACGATCTGCGGCTTCCTTGTGGGAAATATCACTTCGAACGCGGTAATAGCAAACCTTGGAACGGCTCTCGGGAGGGGAACACTTCTCAGTATCGCTCTGGTCATGATCATACTTCCGCAGCTTCTGTATATATTCGATCCCATTTTTGATAAGAGTTCCTTCAGTGTGAAGACCCCTGAGATAAGCGGCGGCCGGTCGGCCCTTCAGAGGACGGCGGGCACAATGGTGGTAAATGGCGTGGTAAACGGTTATTTCTCCGGTTACCTCATGGGTGAATTCCGCGGCACAATGAACGGTGACATGGATCTGACGCTGAGAAGGGGAAAAGCAGA
>CADBTX010000319.1 GCA_902797705.1 uncultured Lachnospiraceae bacterium
AGCAGATCAAGGATTACCCCTGGCATCTAAATGCCTGGAATATAGATAAAAGGCCGTCCGTAGCAGAGCGGAGGCCGGGCTACATTTTCTGCCTTGAAAAGCAGAAACAAAAAGGATTATAATTGGGAAAGGTTTGAACACCAAAACACATCCAGGGGATTTCTACCCGATTAAATCCTACAGTAAATTTACGCCGTCAATTCTGCCAAAAACTATTGCCCCCGCGTATATAAAAAATGTAAAATTAAAAGGAACTATTAAACAGTTCCGGGACGGGATTTGTGATACATGCTTGTATTGACAAGGAAATGGAGTATTTATGCCGGATGGAAATCAGCAAAACGGAGAAACTCATGTAGAGCGTAGTCAGGGATCTGCGCCGGCGCCGGTAAATATACAGAGAAATAATGTTCCCCAGTCTCCCGCGGCACCGCCTGTGGCACCGCCGGCACCTGGGCAGCGGGTCCTCCAGCCCAATGCTACGCATATCCAGAGTACAAATGCGGGAAAATGGACGGTGTCCCATTCCAGGCTTATGGGCAACATGGCGCGGAATGTTGAAATGTCCGGGAATGACTGGAGCCGGACTGCCGAACACGCTGTTTCGGGGGCTGAATCTATTGTAAGGGAATTTAACACAAAGGGCAGGATCGGATGGTTTTCCAGATATAGAAGGAAAAAAGCTTTTAAGAAGAAAATGGCCCTTACTTCTGTGAGCCGCAATCTTCAGGATAAGAGCACCAGCCCGCCTCCGCAGGAGACTCCTACTCTTTTGCTCATCCGGGATATGATGGATGATGATAATGATTATCTTGACTATGATGACAGCAGGGATTTTCTCTCGAAGTATGACAAGAATTATGCTCTGTTAAGCCGTTTTGCGGTATTTGATGCCACTGATCTGTCAGATTATCTTGAGGCAAACGAGGGATTGCTGGATGAGGCCGGGATACATTATGCAAAAGAAGAGATAATAAAAAAGGCTGAAAAGTACGTGAAGGTTGAAAGGTTTTACCGGGCTAAGAGAGATCTGATAGCCAGTCCTTTCTATGCTGTTCTTACGGAAGATGACACAGACAAGCTGAGCGATGGTGATCTGCGGATGCTTTCTACAGATAAGAACAGGGTTAAAAACAGCATTCTCAGGGATTATCTGAAACAGGTGGCGGAACTCCGGGAACTGAAGCGGGACGGGATAGTACGCACCGGATGGGCCGATTTTTCCAGGAGTGCGTATAAGAAGGTTTCCGGGAAGCATGGGGGTACAAGGGGCTACTTTAAGGTCGGTAATGTCAGTGCAGGGCTGAAGACCAGATTAAAATCGGGAACATCCCACGGCCGCGAGTATGAGGCCATGGATTATGATGTAGAACTCAAGCATCAGGAGCTGGGAAAGAAGATTGAAGCCGTATCTGCAAAAGTAGAGGGTGCTGCCGAAGGAAGCTTACTGGAAGCAGGATTCAAAGGAGAGAAGCGGCAGAAATACGGAAAAGGCAACTGGGAGGGAAATATTAAGGTCGGGCATATTAAGTCCTTCGGCAGTGTTGGCGGTTCCCTTTCGATCGGAAGCAAGGATGGGGCCGTATCCGGATGGGCCGGTGCAGAAAGCGGCGTGGAAGTATCTGCGGTGAAGGCCCGGGTGGGAGCCAGTTATTCAAGCCACAATGATCTGCACGGAGTCTATGCAAATGCTGAGGGCAATGCGATCCAGGCCGGCGCCTACGCTATAACAAAAGTCGGGAAATTCAAGATACCGGATTTTTCGGGCAGAGGAGAAATAGAAATAGACGGAGGCGTTGCGGTAATTGCCGGTGCCCAGGCTGGCCTGGTGAATGGAACTGTCTCCGGAGGATTTAAGATATTCGGTATCAAGATAGGGGCCTCTCTGTCCGGCACGCTGGGTGGATTCGGAGGAAGTGTGGGCTTCTACAAGGCGAAGGGCAAGACCGGTTTCAGTCTGGGAATAGCCGCGCTCGTGGGATTCAGGCTGGATATCAATATAGATTTCAGTTATTGGACCGACAAACTAAAGAAAAAGATCGTTAAAAGTGTAAGAAAAAGATAAAAACAGAGAAAGGCGGTAACTATGTATAAGGATTTATTACCCATCGGTTCTGTTGTACTCCTTAAGGGGGGCCAGAGAAAACTCATGATAACCGGACGTATCATCACCGATGAAAAAATGCAGGAGATATACGACTATGTAGGGGTTATCTATCCGGTAGGAGTGACCGGGGAGGGGGAACAGTATTTCTTTAACCGAGACGGAATAGACAGTATTTATTTTATTGGATTCCAGGACGGAGAAGAGCTTACATTCAGAAGCGAAGTACTTGATCAGCTTGGAGAGCTTACGATAAAGGACGGACAGATCGTGCCCGTGGAAGAATAACTGCCATGTCGGACAACCTGGAGATAACAGTCATTACAAGCGAAAATAAGGAGTTCTTCCGTGACATCCTCTTTGAGCCCAGGCCCTTAAGAGATGAGGTCATTAGTGCCCTTGGCGTCAGAAATGACGGGATTCCCTGTGCCACGGCGGTGCTCAGTTTACATCGCAAACATGTGCACCTTCATTCTGTTTATGTGGAAAAAGCAAACAGGAAGCAGGGCATTGGGAGCATGCTTTTTGACTACGTCAGAAAATACGCTTTAGAGAAGGGGTGTGAGGTTCTTACCGCGAATTATATGCATTCGGACGAGGGCATGGAGGATTTTCTTCTTTCGGAGGGCTTTCTTCTCACGGGTGAACCCCCGGTGTATGTGCTTTCCACGGAGGAGATCCTGCAGAAAGGAAGGCCTGAGGTCCTGAAAAAGAATGTGGACCTGGCGGGCCTTAGGACCTTTTCAAAGCGGGATCAAAAGCTTGAAAAGATTGTTTCCCATTTTCTCGAGGAAAGGGATTTTCCTTCGGAAATACTGGAGGCATCTGACTTCGACAGGGCCTTAAGCAGCTGCATCCTGGATAATAATGGGATGGTCCGCGCCGTCATGCTCTGTACATCATCTCCGGAAAGCATAATGGTGGAGTTTTTGATGAGCAGTGAGGGCCAGCCCAAAAAACTTGTGGGTATCTTAAGCAATTTTTATGATGAAATGGAAAAACCAGTAAATGCCGGAAAGACCATAGTATTTCAGGATAAGCATGAAAATGCGGTGGAACTGGTGGAAAAGATATTGGACACCACTTTGACGCCGGAGGATTTTCCGGTTTTCGGGGTTTGTCCACTCATAAGTGGGTAAGGAGCCATTTGCTTATTTTGTGCGTGTCACTTGCAGTTTCGCAGGTGACTTTTTAATTTGTTACTTTCAGGGTCTCGTTCATGCTGCCGCTCCGGAATCCCAGCATGTCTATGGTCACATAGGAAAACCCTGCTTTTTTGAATTCTTCGTATATTTTTTTCCTGATATTATCTTTCGTGAGTTTTGGGATATCTTCTTCGGGAACCTCTATTCTTGCCAGATTTCCATGGAGGCGAACTCTTTCCTGCCGGAATCCCAGATCGATAAGAAACTGCTCGGCGCGGTCGACGGAACGAAGCTTTTCTTTTGTGATCTCTTCGCCGTATACAAAACGTGAGGCCAGGCAGGCGTAAGAGGGCTTGTCCCAGGTGGGGAGCCCCAGTTCTTTCGAGATAAGTCTTATATCCTCTTTTGTAAGTCCGGCGTCTTTTAAGGGGCTTAGTACATTTAGCTCTGAAATTGCCTTCATGCCGGGTCTGTAATCTCCGGTATCATCCAGATTCGAGCCTTCTGCAACATGTGTAATCCCTTCTTTTTCCGCATACTTCAGAATCTTTGAAAAGATGGACTTTTTGCAGTGATAACAGCGGTCGGGAGCATTGTGTCTGTATTCTTCCAGCTGAAGAGGATCCACCTGAAGGAATTCGTGACGGATATTCCGCTCTCTGCAGAAACTCTCGGCCTCATCCTTCTCCCGCAGGGGAAAGGCGACGTCCACGGCTGATACGGCGGTTACCTTATCCCCAAGGACTTCAGCGGCAACGGATAAAAGGAGTGAAGAGTCCACCCCGGCTGAAAATGCCACAACCAGGGAGCCAAGCCCCCGGAGATTCTCTTTTAAGGCTTCAAGCTTTATATTCAATTCGGGTGAAAGCATTTTATTCCTTCTTTCTTTTGGACACTCCCCAAACAAGATTATTCTATCCCATATTCATTCGTTTTGAAAGTGCAGTCAGGGGGTGCGGGTGAAATTGACCACCTGGTCATTTTTTGTGCCTTGCCGCAGGCAAGTATGCTCATCGTTGACGTGCCTGCGCGGCATCGATGGAAGTTTGAAACACTTTGTTTCAAACTTATCCGCAAATGTCAAACATAATTTTACCCCGTGGGGGCAAAATCGTCTTGCCGCGCACAACTTATCCGCACCCTCATTTGACTGATTTCATCCGACCCTGACAATCATCCCCGGGAGAGGGGTTAAGA
>CADBTX010000320.1 GCA_902797705.1 uncultured Lachnospiraceae bacterium
GCTAAGAGCCGCTAGACAGACTCGAACTGTCGACCTACGCATTACGAATGCGTTGCTCTACCAACTGAGCTATAGCGGCGGTTATGAATGATCTGCTGCTGTTCTGCAACTAGGTTAGTTTACTATAGAGGGCAATAAAAATCAAGTAAATCAGCCCTTAAAGAATAAAATAAATGAAAGGAAGGCTATTTAGTATGAAGATCTCGGATTCTGTAAAGTATGTAGGAGTTAATGATCATGAGGTGGATCTCTTTGAGGGACAGTATGTGGTACCTGAGGGCATGGCCTACAATTCTTATGTGATAGTGGATGAGAAGACCGTGGTAATGGATACGGTTGATATCAACTTTAAGGATGAGTGGCTTAAGAATATAGCCGAAGTACTCGGGGACAGGACTCCTGATTATCTGGTTGTATCCCATATGGAGCCGGACCACTCCGCCAACATAAGGAATTTTATCGATAAGTACCCCGGGACAACGGTGGTTGGAAATGCCCAGACCTTCAATATGATGGGACAGTTTTTTGAACTTCCCGCTGATATGAAGAAGCTTGTGGTAAAGAACGGAGACACCCTGGAGACCGGTAAAAACACCCTTACCTTTGTATTTGCTCCAATGGTACACTGGCCGGAGGTAATGGTTACCTACATGACTCCGGAGAATGTGCTGTTCTCCGCTGACGCCTTCGGTAAGTTCGGCGCCCTTGACGCAGATAACGGCATCGATCCCGAGGATAAGGATGAGAGCTGGGCCTGCGAAGCAAGGCGTTACTATTTCGGTATCGTAGGAAAATACGGACCCCAGGCACAGAATCTCTTAAAGGCTGCCGCGGGACTCACCATTGACGTGATCTGTCCCCTGCACGGACCGGTCCTTACAGAGGATCTCCCGTATTACCTGGATCTTTACAATAAGTGGTCCAGCTATACTCCGGAAAACGAGGGTATATTTATAGCATATAATTCCGTATACGGACATACAAAGGAAGCTGCTGAAATGCTGAAGGAGCTTCTTGAAAAGAAGAACGCCCCCAGGGTTTCGATCGCGGATCTTGCACGGGACGATATGGCAGAGTGCGTGGAGGATGCTTTCAGGTACGACCGTCTTGTACTTGCTACACCCACATATAACGGAGATGTATTCCCCTTCATGAGGACCTTTATCGACGCGCTTCTCGAGAGAAATTACCAGAAGAGGAAGATAGGTATAATAGAAAACGGCACATGGGCTCCCATGGCCGCCAAGGTGATAAAGGGTATGTTTGAAAAGAGCAAGGAGATCACCTTCCTTGAGCCCGTGGTATCCATACGGTCAGCCCTGAAGGATGACAGCAGAAAGGCTCTGGAAGAACTCTCGGATGCCCTGTTATGATCTTATTTCTGTCCTGCAGCCGCGCAATGAACTGCGTGGCTCAGGACAGAAAATAACAGACTGATCATTCAGCAGCACTGGGCGATAAGATCGTCCAGTTCTTTTTCGGAAAGCCTCTGATTGCTCAATTTGTAGCTTTCCACCATGCTCATTGCCGCATTGGATGTGATGACCTGATTTGTTCCGTTGGAGCGCTCTACGGTGTATATGGTCTTTCCGCCACTCTGAGTGATACTTACTCCGGCGTCGCCGTATTCAGCAACGGAATAGATCCGGTTATTTCCTCCGGATACGTTTTCAAGAGCATCATCTGCGATTTTTGTCAACTTATCCATTTTGATCTCCTCTTTCTTTCATCAAAGGCCTGTGATCACGGCAGGGATCATACTGATCCTTAAGCCGCCATTTGACCACCCTGTATACTTATACGTAACAGTATAGGAAAATGGCAATAAAAAAAGCAGGGTACGGGAGTCGAACCCGCCTCCTCAGCTTGGGAAGCTGATATACTACCGATGTACTAACCCTGCTTATTATCCGCAAAGCTTTTTTATAATAGTATATTTATCAGAATTAGTCAAATGTGTTATACTGAAAAAACGAAGTTGAAATGATCCTGATGATCCTTTTGATCCGGGATCAGGGATAGGATTAATGAAGTAAGGATCTGTTCATAACGAGGGTGGGATATGAATATTCTTATTGTTATGCCGGTCGATGATATGGCAGAAGAGTTTACGTCCCTTCTTACTGAAGACCGCAGTATAAAGATCATTTCCACAGACAGCGAGGATGAGGCATATGAGCTTCTGTGCAGCGGAAAGAAAAAGATATCCGCTGTACTTGAAGATCTGCCCCTTGCCAGAAGATGTAATTTTTCCCTGATAAAAAGGATAAACAGTGATCCCATATTTGCAGCAATTCCGGCTATCGCCATCTCCCAGAAGGCGGTGACGGAGGAGGATATGGATTGCTTTGACGAGGGCTTTTCGGATATAATCTGTCCTCCCGGAATAAGCCGTCATGTTATAAACCGGATACTGAACTGTATCGGTGCCAAGGATTCCCTTAATTTTTCCGAGATCGAAAGAATGCTGAAGGAGCTTCCCTCCAATATCTATCTAAAGGATGCGGATGGAAAATATATCTTTGCCACCCACTACTGGCATCATCTTGA
>CADBTX010000321.1 GCA_902797705.1 uncultured Lachnospiraceae bacterium
AGAACCCACCGGGTTCTGAATAGATACAACGCATTCGGCTAATTAAATCGTGCTTCGCACGATGAGCCGAATGCCTAAATGCCAAGGTTTTCATACGCCCTCAGCAGCAAGTGCTTCGGGCTGTTCTGAATAGTTACCTTACAGGTTCTATTGTATCAGAACAGTTAGGATCTGTGCATAAATAATTCTTCACATTTGACTTGTCCGGACGTCCATCTGCAAAGTTATTTATGAACAGCTCCTTATTGTATGTATATCATTGCCGTCTTCCGGAAAGAAGAAATGATCCTTAGGACCGCGTTTATCAAAAGACCGAGGGAGTATATGTAGACCGCGGTATTTGCGTACCTCAGGAACAGGAGGCAGGCAAGCCCCAGAAAAATATTGAAAAGACCCTGCGCAAGCTTGAGCCTGAAGTGGGGAGACTTAAGCCTCATAGCATCCACTGCTGAAAGCAGTTCAACCAGCCCCGAGAAGGTGTTCATGGACAGGAGATAGAGGAGGAGATAGATCCGGGGTACATCTGAAAGGGTTATGGTGAAAAGCCCGAGATCCAGTATGAATATCCCTGCCACAAGGGAGCGCATCCCTCCCACCATGTGCCTCGCCATGGTGAAGAAGAAATATATGGAATGTATTCCGGCTATCACAAGCCAGAGGCTCAGGATAAAGACCACGTTCTCGTATCCGTCCTCCGGGTCGATGATAAAGAATACCCCCAGTACAAACATAAGGATACCTGACAGAAATGTTCTTATCCGTTGAAATCTGGTCATTTATCGTACCTCATTCCTCAAGGGAATAGCCGGCCAGGAGACTCCCTGAGTGGTAGATCCTGTTTGTGACCATGCCCTTCTGTCTGATGGCGGCGTTAAAGAACCTGCCGAGAAAGGTGTCGTCCTTGTCCTTCCCGGCGGCGTTCATGTATTCTTCCTGGAAAAGCAGGATATCGTAATCCGGGATCTCACGGCCAGAGAGCTTTTCCCCAAAGGCCTTCCAGTCTGCCGAAGCGTCAAGCTGTCTTTTTTCTATAATGCCCATTATCTCTTCTTCCAGGCCGGACATCGCTTCCTCGTCATAGACCCCGGTGCTGAATTCTTTGAAGTCCCCCTTAAGATATTTAAGGGCGTAGATCATCTGGGTAAAGGCCTTCCGGTAATCCGCAGGGTTATCCTTTATTATCTCCCTGTAATCTCCCCAGGCAGGCAGGTATCTGTACCGGCAGAAGCTGTAATCCGGCAGATGGCCGGCCCTGCCGTGTCCAAGATTCATTATGGAACTCTCCATGTACTGATAGATGCTGTTTGTGTAGATACTGTTTTCCAGATCATCCGGAGAGGAGAGACTGTGGCGGAATTTAATCAGCTTATCGCTGCCGTCCGGAAATATCTCATAGAAATGGTAGTCCGTATTATTCAGCACCAGAGAGGGAGTTCCCGCGAAATATCTGTGGGCCCAGGTATCCGCAAGGACATGCATGGCGACCCCGGCGGCCTGCAGAGAATGATCCCTCGCAGTATTTACCGTGACCTTGACAAGGTCGCCGTTTGGTCCGCAGAGAAGCCGGAATTTATTCAGGTAGGCTTTGGAACAATTCTTCCTTTCGGCCTTTAAGTCCCTGGGCAGAAAATGGAAGGAGGCCCATATCCTTGTGATATTCTGGAGCCCCACCTGATCCGTCGGGGAATCCATAAGCTCCGACTGCAGCTGGGTGGTGGCTGCTATCAGAGGGCCTTTGAGTTTTCTTAGCAGGGCTTCGGAACACTCATCCACAAACTGGGCGCTGTAGGCGATATCAAAGCTGTCTTCCGGTGAAAAACCGGCGAGGATAGCGGCTGAATAGGTGGCGTAGTAATGGAAATCCTTCTGCATCAGCCGAGCCTCCTTTTTATGAGCCTTGCCCTGAAGGCGGAATAGAGTAACTCAACGTTCAGGAGAGCCATGGAAAAATCCATGACATAGACGGCAAGAGAGGTGTCGTTATCAAGTACAGGTATGGTACTTTCCGTGGCTGGTTTTGACATATTGAGATGTGAGGCGATGAGCATGATGAGGAGAAAAGTCGTAAACAGAAGATAAAAGCTGGTCTTTTTCCGGCCCCTTCCCTCCTCTATCGCCCTGATCCCGATAAAAAGGTGTGAAAGGACGGAGATCAGCGCAAAGATCACGAGAAAGGCCAGCATCACGGAGTAAATGATGAGGCGGATCGTATCCTCCGAAAGCGGCTGAGCAGTCTCGACCACGCTTTCACGTAAAAAGGCATAGATATGCTTTCTTTCAAGGATCATGATCGTGCCGTTTCTCACGGTGTCCCAGGCTCCGAAAAGGATGTATCCCAGGCCGCATACCACAAGCCTGTCCGAATATCTTCTGAGTTTTATGCTGTCCGATGCGTTATCTGCCTTTATGTCCATAAAAAAATCTCCCGTGACATTGTACCACAGAATTGTACTTTTTCCCTACTGAGTGTAGAATGTAGGAGATATATAAGGGAGCTGTGCCATGGAAAATATGATAAAGTTCAACGCGGTTAAAAAGAATAAGTTCAAACTTCTGCTTGTTTACTGTATTTTTGTTTTTATAAATATCTCGGTGAACAGGCTGGTAAAGCATTTCGGCCTGCCACTTTATGTGGATAACATAGGGACTCTTTTGGGAGCGGTCCTTGGAGGCTATCTCCCGGGTATATTCGTGGGTTATATCACCAATATCATCAATTCCACCGCGGATCCCTCCAATATGTACTATGCGGGGATCAGCGTTCTTATAGCGGTGACAGCCACCTACTTTGATGATAAGGGATTTTTCAGCAGTTTTCTTAAATCCCTTGTGACCATTCCCTTCCTTGCTTTCTTCGGAGGAGTGGTAGGTTCCGTGCTCACCTGGTTTATCTACGGCCCCTCGGAACAGGGGTTTTTGGGGCAGATTGGCTATGATTTTCTGCTGGACCTGGTGGATAAGGCCATCACGGTGGTGGCGGCCTACGGCCTTTTGAAGATAATACCGAAGGGCACGGCGGAGCTCTTAAGTTTAACGGACTGGAGGCAGAAGCCCTTAAGCCATGAAGAGATAAACGAGGTAAAAAAGACCGGCACCAGAGGTCTTTCCCTAAAGAGTGAGATCTCCATCATGGTCTGTGCCATAATGCTCATCATTACAGTGGCCACTTCCTCCATAAGCTTTATCCTTTACCGTAACCAGTCCATGGAGCAGTATAAGGAGATGGGAGTGAATACGGCAAAGATAGCGGCGGCATCCCTTGATCCCGAGAAGATAGACTCCTTTATCGAGCTTGGGGAGACGGCCCCCGGATACAGGGAGGCTGAGGCCAAGCTGCAGGAGATACTTAACAGTTCACCCAGCATTAAGTATGTCTATGTATATAAAATGACCCACAAGGGCTATAAGGTGGTATTTGATCTGGATACCCCGGATCTTAAGGGAGAGGAGCCCGGGACCCTTGTGCCCTATGAGGAGGATTTCCTTCCCCACGTATCGGATCTCTTAAACGGCAGACAGGTGGAGCCTGTGGAGGTAAGGGACCGTTACGGCTGGCTTCTTACGGATTATGAGCCGGTATATGATAAAAACGGTATCTGTGTCTGCTATGCCTGTGCGGATATCAGCATGGAGGATATTGTAAGTAACGGTATCAGCTTCCTTGCGAAGATACTGTCGCTTTTCATAGGCTTCTTTATCCTGGTGCTGGTGCTGTCCATCTGGTTCTTCAATTACCACCTGACATACCCGGTTGGGGCCATGACCCATGTTTCCGGAGAATTTGCCTATAACAATGAGGAGGCTCTGGAGGTCAGCGTGGACAGGCTCAAAGCTCTTGATATCACTACCGCAGACGAGCTTGAGAACCTGTATCAGGTGCTGGTAAAGACCTTGAGCGATACGGTAAGGTATCTGGAGGAAGTAAAGGAAAAGAGCGATCAGATCGAGTACATGCAGAGCGGACTTATCTACGTTCTGGCGGATATGGTGGAGCAGCGGGATAAGTGCACCGGCGACCATATCAGAAAGACCGCGGCCTACGTCCGGCTCATAACTGAGCTCTTAAAGGAAAACGGTGTCTACAGCGATATGATGAATGACGAGGCGTATGTGCTGAGTATTAATTACGCTGCTCCTCTTCATGATGTGGGTAAGATCAAGGTTTCTGACGTGATTTTGAATAAGCCGGGGAGGCTTACGGATGAAGAATTTGAGGAAATGAAGAAGCATACCACTGCCGGAAAAGATATCATAGAGAGCGCCATCAAGCTTACCGGGGACACGAGTTATCTGAAGGAAGCACTGAATGTGGCCACCTACCACCATGAGAAGTGGGACGGCAGCGGATATCCCACGGGACTTAAGGGGACGGCAATACCTCTTTCCGCACGTATCATGGCTGTTTCGGATGTGTTCGATGCCCTTCGTTCAAAGAGGAGCTACAAGGAACCCATGAGTTATGAAAAAGCCTTCAGCATAATAGAAGAGGGGGCCGGTACCCATTTTGATCCTTCCATAGTCAGGGTGTTCCTGGATAATAAGGACAGGGTGATTGAAATGGCGGAGTCTGAGGATGTGCTCTTAAGTTTCGGAAAGGAAACGGAGGATACTTGAAGAAAAAAAATAAGGCGATGAATGAGCAGAAGAAGATCGCTCTGATGGTGGTACTTTGGAGGATCCCTGCTTTTATCACATCCATTCTCGCGGCCATAGCCAGTCAGTCACTGGTGCTGTGGCTTGAATTTCTTGAGAATGCCAGCGTATTTCTGCCCGGAGTCCTGCTCCTTGTCCTGTCGGGAAGACTTAGCCGGAATCTTAAATTCAAATATAATTACGGAACGGAAAAGGTGGAGGCCATAGCGGCTCTCTGCTGTGAGATGTTCGATCTCGCCGGTCTTTTCTGTATCACCATATTCGCATTGCGGACCATCATAAGGGGAACCGAACCGGCTGAAGGGGATTACATGATCTTTGCCCTTGTAGTCAGTATCATCGGACTTTTTGTGGATGTGGTGATCCTTATAAGAGAGAGGAATCTTGTTAAGAAGAACCACAGCAAGATGCTTCATACCGCAAGGGTCAGTGCCGAAAAGGAGTTTGTTTTTGACATAATCTCCATCATCACCCTTATCGTTACCATAGTCCACGAGGATACCGCAAGATATACGCCGATCTTCAGTCTGATCCTGGTGATACCCTTCTCGGTGATCGTTATCAACCACTTAAAGAAGTCTTTGATGGAGCTTTCCGATCTCACTCTTGATGAAGAGAATCAGCTCAGGATAGTGAAGATCCTGTCGGAATTCTTTGAACACTACGACGAGCTGGGGGAAGTCAGGAGCAGGATGACGGGAGACAGCATATACGTGGATATCGAGCTTTCCTTCCGGGACGACATGACCTATTCGGAAATACGGGAGACAGTGGTCAGTATGAAGAGCCGGGTGGAGGAAGAACTTGGAACATGCATGGTAAACGTGATCATGATCTGATCCTTATATCAAAACTTTGGTCCGGGACCAATGGCCTCCGGATTATAAAAGCAATTTTCAATAAATTTCAGGAAAAAGGAGTTTAGGAGCTTATGGCAGCCAGCAGAAAAAGAACATCGCTAAAAAAGACCCTGTTAACAAAGATAATCATCCTTGTGGCGGTGATAATAGTGATAATCACCCAGATAAGCATCAAGCTTGCCGCGGATAATATCCAGTCTCTGACAAACGGTATCCTGGCCAGAGAGTCGGCAACCTATGCCGGAGAGATATACAGTTGGTGGAGCAGTATAGAGGAAAGGGTTGAGCAGACCGCCAATGTAATGAGGAATCTGCCGGAGAGTTCCCGTGAAGAGACCCTGGCCATGCTGCTGGAACTCACCAAGGCGGATCCCGATTCCCAGGATATCTACATAGCCTACGGGGATGACAACACCTTCCTGGACGGCTCCGGATGGGTGCCGGATGACAGCTTCGTCTTCACTGACAGGCCCTGGTACCAGGGAGCCCTTGCCAGCAAGGGAGCCATCTATTCATCCGAGCCATATGTGGATGCGTCCACAGGTAAGACCTGTCTTGCCTGCGCTGTCATGCTCCGGGACAATGTGGTTCTTAGCAGTGATATCAATTTTGACAAGGTCGCGGAAAAGGTGGCAGGATTCTCATCCATCTCTCCCGATGCAAAATACTATATCGTAAACAAGGAAACAAAGGATATCCTGATAAGCAGCGTGCCTGACGGCGTGGGGCAGACACTGGACGACACCACGGATCCCGTGGCATCCGGTGTGGGAAAAGTCTTTGCCACACTTAATACCGATGCAGCCGCAGGCGGAGAAAAGGTTAAGACCGTAAATACCGCCGCCGGATCCATGATGGTATCCGCAACGGACATCGAGCACACCTCCTGGGTGGTAATAAGCGCGGTTCCCTCATCTCTCTTAAGCCAGAGCATAATAAAGGTCATGGTGGTAACCTTTATCAGTGCCATCATACTTCTCATTCTTCTTTCGATACTGATCTACATCATAATAAGCAAGGGCATAAATCCCGTGGCCAAGGTAACAGAGAGGATCACGGATATCAGCAAGGGAGACTTTACCGTCACTCTTGAGCCTGAAGGAAATAATGAGATCACGACCTTAAGTGAGAGCCTGAATGAATACATTGAAAAGATGAGATTTACCCTCAACAGCCTTTCGGATATTTCCGGCGCCATGAACAGCAGGGCCGGAGAGTGCTTTGATATTTCACACACCATCTCGGATGCAAACAGCAATCAGGGTGAGTCCATTGAGAAGCTGAATAACATCCTTAACGGCATGACGAGATCCATTGAGGAGATCGCCCATGCGGCAACGGATCTTGCCGCCACCTCCAGCCAGCTGGCAGGAAACGCCGATGATGTGAGACGGCTCTGCGACGAGACCCTTGAATCCTCCGGAAAGGGCAAGGAGGAAATGGAAGCCATGACAAGGAACGTAAATACACTGGGAGATACTCTTGGAGAGCTTACGTCACTTATCAGGGCAACCGCGAAGTCCGTGGAAGAGATCACCAGCATCACGGATACCATCAACGCCATTTCAAATCAGACCAACCTGCTTTCCCTTAACGCATCCATTGAGGCTGCAAGGGCAGGAGAGATGGGTAAGGGATTTGCGGTGGTGGCATCGGAAGTCGGGATACTGGCGAACCAGTCCTCCGAAGCTACGGACACCATTCGCAGGCTTATCGATGACATCACGAAGAACATCGTGGATATCAATAAAAAGGCGGATATCTGCCTTAAGGATATGGAGGCCTGCATTAACGGAGTGTCTGAGGCCAATGAATCCTTCAGGACTATCTATGATGACGTAGCCAAGGCTACAGACGGCATCGCCGAGATAGCAAGCGGCATAGAGAAGATCAATGATGTGGCTTCCAATAATGCGGCAAGCACCGAGGAGCAGGCGTCCGGTATCAATGAGGTTCTGAGCTTAAGCGATATGATCGTTAGCGAGAGCAACAAGCTTCGCCAGGAGACGGAGAATATCACAAGCATCTCCGAGAACCTGAACCAGTACTCTGACGAGATCAATTCAGATCTGTCGCAGTACACGCTGTGAGAATTATTGGAACAGGGGGAGCTTTGTTAAGCCTTCCCCCCTTGGGGGGAAGGTGTCAGCGAAGCTGACGGATGAGGGCAAAACATCATTACATTTATTTC
>CADBTX010000322.1 GCA_902797705.1 uncultured Lachnospiraceae bacterium
ATTCCTCGATCAAATAGAACATGCTCTTCTCCTCTCACTACAGGCTATTATACCTTATGAGAGGCTCTGTGGGCAATTGCTCCGGGGACTTTCGGGAGAAACCCACGGGATGGAAGTCCGCGTTCCGCCCTGAATCTTTTTGTTGCTCATAGAGGTCAGGGATGTTAAAGTTATAGAAGGGGATTCATACCCAAATTTCAGACAGGAGACATGGAATGAGCGAAAAGAATATTGCCATTGTACTGCTCCAGTACAGTGTCATCGTAAAGGGGATGGAGAGAAAGCTTCTGGATCAGGGATACAATGTGAAACTCATAACCGAGAAGCTGCCAAGTGTCAAAGACCATATAGACGGCGCAGATCTTTTCATCGTCTATCTTCCGGGAGATATCACGGAGGATAAGGTAAAGCAGAAGCTTCTCGGGGAAGTGTGCTCAGGTATAAAAAAGGGTGAAAAGCCTGCGATCATCCTGGGAGAAAGAAAGATCCACTCCCAGCTGTCCAGGGAACTGGCTTTTATAGATGAATTCAGCTGGCTGGACCGGCCGGTTGACAACGATACCCTTTTTGAGACAGTGGAAAATGTGCTGAACGGAAAGTCTGTCGGAGGAAGGAAGAGGATACTGGTAGTGGATGACGACCCCTCCTATGCCGGAATGGTAAGGGAGTGGATCAAGGAGTTCTACAGAGTGGAGATCGTTACAGCCGGCATGCAGGCCATTACATTTCTGCTGAAGAATCCGGTGGATCTTATACTTCTCGATTACGACATGCCTGTGGTGGACGGCCCCCAGGTGCTTCAGATGCTGAGACAGGAAAATGCCACAAAGGATATACCGGTGGTCTTTCTGACGGGAGTGGGTACCAAAGAAGGGGTTGAACGGGTCATGGCTCTCCGCCCTTCGGGATATATATTGAAATCCACAACGAGAGACAATCTTCTCACATATCTTAAAAACAAACTCGGCTGAAAAGGAAAAGGATCGATATGGCCCAGAATAAGAACGGGAAATTCATTGTTTTTATATCTACTTTGGCTGCCGCAGGGCTGATATTCGAAAATGTGCTGCTGGGATGGGAATTCTGGATCCCGGTGGTGATCGTTGCCGGGCTTTTTGCCATATGGGGTGCGAGCCTTACGGACAGGGTCGACGACGTTGTAAGGGAAATGATCTATCTGGGTTTTGTGTCCCTTCTGGTTTTTTTTCACGGAGTTCATAAGACCAGTTTTTTTGACATAGGGATAGTTATGATCCTTGTGATGTCTACATTTTCCGTACTCAACCGTGTCTATGTCATGAACGTCCTGCTTTTTGAGTACTTCGTCATACTGTTCATGCATTTCATCAATCTTCCCGGCGGGGATCCCATAGTATACGATAAACTGAATATTTCAAGGATATTTCTGCACATCGCCATCGTGATCCTTGTGTATTTCGTAAATGTGAGGGCCATTTATGAAAGGACCTACGAGGAGGAAGAGAATAAGAGGCGTGAGAAGCTTATCGAGATAAACGACAACAGCATGGAGGATTTTCTGTCAAATATCTCCCATGAGCTCAGGACCCCGGTAAATGTGGTAAACGGCATGTCCGATCTCCTTATGAAAAAAGGGGCGGGGTCTGAGGCGGATTCCATCAAGAACGCCGGAGTGAGGCTGGCCTATCAGATCGAAGATATTCAGGATTATACGGAGTGCAAGAGACAGAATGTTTTCCTTGAGGAAGACGATTATATGAGCACCTCCCTTATCAATGATGTGGTGACTTCCTTCCGCATGAATGACGGCAGCCATGGTCTTGAGATGGTGGTGGATCTTGATCCGGAGACTCCGAATATGATGAGTGGTGATATCAGGAAGCTCCACAAGATTTTCAGGCACCTTCTGGATAACGCCATCAAATTTACCAGGGAGGGCGGCATATATGTAAAGCTCAGTACCCAGAAAATGGGGTACGGAGTAAACCTCTGCATAGAAGTAACGGACACCGGTATCGGAATGGACAGAAAAGCCATTCATTCCGTAAGCGAGGGAATGTTCCAGGCGAATAAGAAGAGAAACCGGAGCTCGGGAGGTATCGGGCTCGGACTGTTCATAGTTTACGGTTTTGCCCACAGGATGGGGGGCTTTGTAAAGATAGAGAGCGAGAAGAATAAAGGCACAACCGTCAGGGTCACTATACCCCAGAAGGTGGTGGATCCTTTGCCGTGTCTAAGGCTGGATGAGGCCTTCACCAGCTCTGTCCTGTACCATGTGAGACCGGATAAATACAAGATCCCGCAGCTCCGGGATTTCTACCGGAACATGGCAACCAATTTTGCGGGAAAGATGCATATCCCCCTGTATTCAGCGGAAACTGTGTATGAAGTGGAGCGTTTGAAGGAAAAAGTGAACGCCGGCTATATATTTATGGGTCAGGAGGAGTACGAGGAAAACAGCGGCTATTTCGAAGAACTGGCCAAGGAGGATATTGTGATCGCGGTATCTGCGGATCCTCGGTTCACTCTTCCGGATAACAGCAGGATAATACTGATGCCGAAGCCCCTTTACGCCTATTCCATAATAAAGGTTCTGAATGAGGGACGGGATGCGATAGAGGTGGATATTCATGATGAGTCCGAGAGAACGGTATTTAAGGGAGTCCGTGCCCTTGTGGTAGATGATGAACCGATGAACCTGGTCGTGGCTTCATGTCTCTTCAGGGATTATGAGATGGTGGTGGATACGGCGGACAGCGGGAAAGACGCTATAAGGAAATTCCGGGACAATGACTACGATATCGTTTTTATGGATCATATGATGCCTGAGATGGACGGAGTTGAAGCCATGAAGAGGATAAAGGAAGCGGCCGGCGATATGGGTAAGACCGCGGCCATAGTTGCCCTTACGGCCAATGCCGTGTCCGGAGCCAGGGAAATGTTTATCAAGGTGGGATTTGACGGATTTATCGCAAAGCCCATCAATACAGCCGATTTTGAAAGAGTGATGCTGCGTGTACTTCCCGGAGAAGGCGCAGGCAGGGGAGGTGACAGATCATGAATCCCGTAAATCTGTTCAAAGACGCCTATGCCGCTGTGATGGATCCCGAAAGGGATTTTTCGGAAAGAACATTCCTGATCCTCTCTCTTGTTTCCGAGGTTACGGCTTTTCTTGCCCTGCTGGGGGATCTCTATATAAAGGAAAATCCCTATGAGATAGGGCTTATCCTGGGACTTCTTATCGCGGTGCCGATCATAGCCTTTGTGGGCCTCAGGCTGGAAAAACTGAAACTCTGCATAAAGATCACAGTTATTTTCCTTGTATTCCTTGTACTTCCGGGGCTTTTCTTCTTTGGAGGCGGCATAAAGGGAGGCGGTGTACTCTGGATAATCTTTGCGTATCTTTATGTGGGACTGGTCCTTAACGGAAAATGGCGTAATGTCATGTTTTTATTCATCACGGTGTTTTCCCTTTTGGGCTACATCATCAATTATTATTACCCCTGGTGGGTTTACAGGCATTCCACCAGCAAGCACTATATTGATTCCTATATCTCCCTTGTACTGGTGGGGATACTGTGCTTCGTGGTGAACTGGTGCCAGAGACGTCTCTTCCAGAGCGAGAATGAGCGGGCAAAGAAAGAAGCGGAAAGGGCGGAGGAACTCACACAGTCCCAGAATCGTTTCTTCTCCAGCATGAGCCATGAGATCCGTACGCCCATTAATTCCATACTGGGACTGAATGAGCTGATACTGAGGGATCAGGAGGCTTCCGATGAGATCATAAAGGACGCCAACGGTATACAGGGCGCCGGAAAGATGCTCCTTGCCCTGATAAACGACATACTGGATTTTTCAAAGATAGAAGCGGGAAGTATGGATATAGTTCCTGTTGACTACCATGTGGGGGATCTGCTCTCCGAGATCGTGAATATGATGTGGCTCAGGGCCCGTGACAAGGGGATAGGATTTGAGGCCAGCATCGACCCGGATGTGCCCTCTGTGCTGTACGGAGACGAGGTCCGTATCAAGCAGATAGTCGTGAATCTCCTGAACAATGCCATAAAATACACAAAAGAGGGCCATGTTGAGCTTAGGATCGAAAGCAATGAAAGCGATGATACAACAGAGCTCATAATCTCAATAGCCGATACGGGAATGGGCATCAGGAAAGAGGATATTCCCTATCTCTTTGATGCTTTTAAGAGAGTGGATGAAGGAAAGAACAGGCATATTGAAGGTACCGGCCTGGGACTCAGCATCGTTAAACAGCTTGTGGAGCTGATGGAGGGAACCATTTCCGTAAACAGTATCTACGGAGAGGGATCCACATTTACCGTGACCGTCCGTCAGGGGGTTTCGGATCACAGTAAGATCGGAGAACTGAATATCCAGAATCAGCAGGTGATAAAGAGGAGCACCTATGAGAGCAGCTTCCTTGCGCCTGAGGTCAGGATACTTATCGTTGATGATAATGAAATGAACCTGGAGGTGGAGAAGCGGCTCCTTGTTGATACGGACATGGGTATAGATACCGCAAAGAGCGGAAAGGAAGCACTGGAGCTCTGTATCAAATCCCACTATGACGCTATCTTCATGGATCATCTCATGCCGGAGATGGACGGCATAGAGTGTCTGGAAGCCATACGGAATCAGGAGGGAGGCTTAAACAGCAATACTCCGGTCATCATCCTTACTGCCAATGCGGGAAGCGAGAACAGGGAACTCTATAACAGATCCGGCTTTGACGGTTACCTTGTAAAGCCTGTTTCCGGCGAGGCCATGGAGGAGATACTGATCCGGCATCTTTCAAATGAGAAGATCATACTCCGCTCGGTAATGATGGGTGAGGGAGAGGAGATAAATACGGCCGACAGGTATACGGATAAGAGTCCCGTTATCATCACCTCCTCCAGCATGTGTGATCTTCCGGACCACGTCATAAGGAAATACGGCATCCCCATCATACCTTTCAGGGTAAGGACCGAACAGGGCACTTTCCTGGATTGCACCCATATCGACGCGTCGGAACTTATAAGATATATGGCCTCGGGCAGGGAAGCGGTTTCCGCCCCGCCTGATGAAAATGAATATACCGAGTTCTTTTCAAATGTACTTAAAAGATCCCACCATATCATTCATATATCCATTACAACAGGCATGAGCAGGGATTACAGGATCGCCTGTGAAGCCGCAAAGTCCTTTGACAATGTTTCGGTGATCAATTCCGAATGCCTTTCAAGCTCCACAGGAATACTTGTTCTCATTGCCTACAAGCTTGTTCAGCAGGGACTTCAGGTGGATGAGATCGTTTCCGAGCTTGAGACTGTTAAAAAG
>CADBTX010000323.1 GCA_902797705.1 uncultured Lachnospiraceae bacterium
CCTTCCGGCCACTCCTCCGGCACAGTCATTCCGGACAGTGACATCTCCGCTGTTTTTGCAGTACAGGACGGTTGCCTTTTCGTATCTGTCGTAATTCAGGCTTACCTGTCCCTCCGAAACTACCTCGAAATCCGAACGGATACTGCTGTCATCGGTTATCACCCCGACAATGCCGCCGCCGTTTATGTCGCTCTCCACATCCCCTTCGTTTTCGGAGTACAGCAGCACTCCCTTTTTAAGCTCCGTACTTTCATCATCGGAGATATCGTCGAATACATCCTCTTTTCCGTCGGCGTCGTAAATCTTCTGAAGTTCCGACTGTATCTCCTTGTAGCTGTCCGATATGCTCTCATTTAAGGAATTCAGGGAGGACACCATGTTATCAACGTCGGTCCTGAGCTTCGCGTCACTTCCCTTAAGCCCCTCCGAAAGCACATCCATCTCATCCGCCAGGAGATCGGTCCTGGTCTGAATATCATCGCTCGTGATCCGGAGATCCTTTTTGTAGTCGTCCTCACAGCCTCTTAAGTAGTCATCCAGATCCATGGAAGCACTCCGGAGTTCCTCCAGATCATCCTCGATATCATCCGCATCCTTATTGACACGGACAGCCTTTCTCATAAGGGTATCCACGGCCTCGTTATTGGCTCTGCCGATGTCCTTAAGCTTTGCGATGAACTCTGACATATCCGCGGTTATACCCGCTGCTCTTGCCTCGCTCCATGACTCTACAAGCTTCGCGATATTGTCCGAATTATCTATAAAAACCTGAAGGGCTTCCTTCGTCTCCTTATCGTACTTCCTTAAGCTTATGGAATCTGCGATGCTCCTTATGCCGTCGACCTTTGATCTTATCTCCCTTTCAACAGAGTCGTCCTTGCATCTATAATACTCTTTATAATATTTTATCAATGCCCGCAGATCATCGGAGGTAGCCCTTACCGCGTCGATATGGCTCTGGGTCAGATCGTCCTCTGCCCCGAAATCCTTATGGAATCTCTCGATCCTGTCCGTCAGTTCTTCAAGGCTGTCTCCCGCCCTGTTCAATGCATCTTCGGAATAGGCGTTTAGTGCATAGGGCTCAAAAAGTCCGGCGATACCGCCCACATCCTTTCTTCCGAATATGCTGCCCTTATTCCTGCATCCGGTGATGATGCCCCTGTCATAGCCAGTTATACCGCCGGTCTCATAACCCACATGGGAGGATCCCACTATTCCGGAATTCACAGAGTCCTTTATCAGTCCCGATGAAGCGCCGGCAATGCCTCCGGTATAACTCACCCTTACATCATTATCAAATCTGTCAAAGAGATTCTCATCCTTAATATCAAGGGTGTCGGCAATAAGCTTGTCAAGGACTCCGTCCTCATCCTCTGCTTCCTCCGGGGTTTCTCTTTCCTCAATTACCTCATGGGCGGTCTTTCGTCCCACATTGACCTCGCCCTTATTTTCGCAGTTCTCTATAGTCCCTTCATTGAAGCCCGAGATACCTCCGGTCCTTCTCATGGCGCTTATCACACCGCTGTTGGAGCAGTTCCTTATGACTCCGCCCTCCATGTTGTGACCGGCTATGCCCCCCACCGTTTCAATGGACAGGATCCTGCCATCGAAGCTCAGATTTTCCAGGAGGCCGTAGTTTATCCCCACGATCCCCCCGATACCGGTCATATCTCCCACAGGCTCAAGGATACCGCTAAGATTGAGGTCATGCACCCGTCCCCCTGCCGTAACGGTCCTGATAAAACCACTGTTATCCTGCCTTCCGGAAAGGGAAAAGCCCTTTATCCAATGACCCTGTCCGTCAAATTCCCCGGCAAAAATGGATATGGGTTTCAGATCCGAACCCGTAAGGTCCAGATCATCCTGAAGTACATAGCGAACTCCCCTTGTATAGCTTTCATCCCTGCTCTTTTCCGAAAGATCTTTGAGGTCTTCCACCGAAGATATCTTCCGGGTTTCACTGATCTCCGGAATCCCGTTACTGCTTCCGGTCATTATCTCTTCGCTTCCGGTTTTTTCCCCGCCGCTTCCGTCGGTCTCAGGGCTGATTTCGGACGCAAAAATATAGGAACCCTGATCAATGGTTCCCGTTAGAATCAGCGATATGACTAGAAGAGCCGTAAAACGTTTAAGTCTTCTCTGCATTCCCCTCTACCACCGGTAAAAAATTCGTAGATCAAAACTCCCCATTATGTCTGAAATCCCCTCTATAATGGGAAACAACAGGGATATAATAACTCAAATCCAAAACAAAGGCAAATTATGTAAAGTAAATTGTTGACTTTTTTCTTTTACTTTGGTAGGATAGACGGGCGTGGTTCGCTGGAATGGCTCAGGAGGTAGAGCGCATCATTGGTAGTGATGAGGTCCGCAGTTCGACTCTGCGTTCCAGCACTTAAAGGTCACCCTCAGGCATTTGTCTGGGGGTGTTTTTGAAATCAGGAGATAATACGGTTCCGACCGCAGAGACAGAACATGGATAAGGAAAAAAAGATCCGCACTGTTATATTTGATATAGGAAATGTGCTAATCAGATTCAAGAGCCTGGACTTCGTCAGAGAGCGATACGGTGATGAGATGGGCTTAAAGATCGCCAACGCAATGTACGGAGGCGAACGCTGGTCAGAGCTCGACAGAGCGGTAATGACCGAGGACGAGATACTTAAAAGCTTTAAAAATGCGGATCCCTCCATTCCCCCGGAATATATAGAATGGTGCTTTGAAAATATCTCAAGAGCTGTCCTTCGCTGCGGCTATGCCATTCCGTGGCTCAGGGAGTTAAGGAGACTGGGGCTGAAAGTCATGTATCTCTCAAATTACTCAAAGCACGTGATGCATGCCAGGCCGGAGGTTCTGGATTTCCTTCCCCTTATGGACGGAGGCATCTTTTCCTGCGATGTAAAGCTTATAAAACCGGACAGGGCAATATTCAGCCTTTTCCTTAACCGGTTCTCTCTGGATCCCGGGGAATGTCTTTTTATCGACGACAGGCAGGATAATTGCGAAGCCGCTTCCTCTTTCGGGATGAAAAGCTATTGCTTCTCTTCATATGAGGAGGACCGGGAGGCAATAATGAGACTGATTGGAGAGGGCGGCAGATAGCCTGGCTCTTATCAGTGGGCGTTCCGCCGACAGTTCCCCCGCTCGCGGAGGAAGACATTACCAAATGATAAGGATCGATGATCCAGAATAAGGAAGGAACAGGGTGGGTAAAATGAAGATCTCATTTATTGGATGCGGAAATATGGGCGGAGCCATGATGCAGGGAATTATCGATTCCGGCATCTCAGCTCCTCAGGATATTACAGGGGCCGACCTGTCGGAGGAACTCCTGAAAAAAAGAAAAGAAGAACTGAACATAAATACCACGTCAGACAATAAAGAGGCTGCGAGAACCGCGGACATTCTTTTTCTCTCAATAAAGCCCCAATATTATGAAGATGTGATAGAAGAGATAAAGGATGCACCGGGAGATGACACCATGATCATAACCATCGCCCCGGGAAAAACCCTGGAGTGGACAAAGAAAAGATTTGGCAGATCCTTAAAGATCGTACGTATGATGCCAAATACACCTGCGATGGTAAAAGAAGGCATGATAGGAATGTGCGGAAACGAGCTTGTGACGGATGAGGATCTTTCGCTTGTAAAAAAGCTCTGTGAAGGCTTTGCCAGAACGGAGGTCATTCCGGAAAATCTCATGGATGTGGTAACCGCAGTCAGCGGCTCATCCCCCGCATATGTATTCATGTTCATAGAGGCCATGGCAGATGCCGCAGTGGCAGGCGGAATGCCGAGAGACAAGGCCTATATCTTCGCTTCCCAGGCCGTGCTTGGCAGCGCAAAAATGGTACTTGAGACCGGAAAGCATCCCGGGGAATTAAAGGACATGGTCTGCTCTCCTGCGGGAACCACCATACAGGCGGTGAGAGTCCTTGAGGAAAAGGGCTTTAGGAGCGCAGTGATAGAGTGCATGGAAAAATGTCTGGATATATCCAGGGCGCTTTAAGCAAATGGAAAGATCTTAAAAGTCAGCGGGGACAGGCGATCTCCGCTACTTTTTCTATTGTGTGATGGAGAGAGTCTGCGAGCCTTGTGTCCGCAGCCCTGTAAAACATCTCCTTTCCCTCCCTGTGTGAAACAATGAGACCTGCGGTTTTTAGAAGCCGCAGATGATGGGATACTGCCGGGCTTGACATATTTACGGCAGCCGCGATATTGGCAACGCATTCCTCGGTATGGCAGAGCAGCCAGAAGATACGGAGTCTGCTGGGATCTCCAAGCTGCTTCATTGCCTCTGATACGGATATGATGACCTCTGTCTCCGGAAAGTGACTGATCACATTTTCCGAAGAGCTGTCATGTTTATGAGGCAGATCTTTTTTCATATCAATATGGCCCTCAATATACCTGGAAGCTCATGCTCCCGTTTACCTGCTCCAAGGCCGGTCTTTTTCGGGATCAATATCTCCGGAAGGGACGTCGATGTCATAACGGCAGCGGCAAAAGCAGCCCCGGTGGGAGTAACATATTCACCCCTTCTGTCCATTATGGAAAGAGGGAGACCGTATCTTTCAGCTATGTTCAACACCGCAGGCACCGGCACCGGAAGCATTCCGTGCTGGCAGCGTACAGTTCCCGTGCCTTCACATATCCTTGGGATTATAACCTCATCTATCTTCAGATCATCAAAGCACACTGCGGCAGCCACGATATCCACTATGGAATCAATGGCGCCTACCTCGTGAAAATGAACTTCGCTAACGGGTCTGTTATGGGCCTTTGCCTCGGCCTCCGCCAGGATGTTAAAGATCTTCAGGGCCAGGGCGCGTGCCCCTTCACTCATATCCAGAACGGAAATGATATCCGTAATATCCTGAAGGTTTCTGTGATGATGCCCATGACCGTGATCGTCTTCATGATGGTGATCATCATGATGGTGATCTTCCAGTCCGTGGTGATCTTCATGGTGGTGGTCTCCCCGTCCGTGATGATCTTCATGGTGGTGGTCTCCCCGTCCATGGTGATCTTCATGGTGGTGGCCTCCCCGTCCGTGGTGTTCTTCCTCATGTTCTGCAGGACTTCCGTAGAGATAGGCCATGTCGTGGTCATGGTTATCATGTTCCTCATCCAGTATCACGTTAAAGTCACAGCAGTCGATACCCGATTTCTCGACCCGGCTGATCTCAGTCCTGAAGCTTTCATCCTTTATCCCGGAAAGGGCCTTCATAAGGACTCTGTCATCTGCCCCGAGATCCAGAAGAGCTGCAACAGTCATGTCTCCGCTTATTCCGGAGCTGCATTCCAGATATAATGTGTTCATTCTCCGCCCTTTCCTTCGGCAAGCCGGTTTATCTGTACCGCCAGATAGCCGGCTCCGTATCCGTTATCGATGTTTACGGCTGCAATACCGTTTGCGCAGGAATTGATCATTGTAAGAAGCGCGGACAAACCGTTAAAGCTGGCACCGTAGCCCACCGAAGTGGGGACTGCTATCACAGGGACCGAAACCAGTCCGCCGATGACGCTGGCGAGGGCTCCCTCCATGCCGGCAACGGCAATGACGCAATTCGCTTTATCGAGAAGCTCTGTTTTTGAAAGAAGCCTGTGAAGACCGCTGACTCCCACATCATATATCCTTTCCACATATGAGCCGAAGTACCAGGCGGTCTGGGCCGCCTCCTCCGCCACAGGTATATCGGCAGTGCCGGCACAGCAGACTGCAATATTCCCGATATGACGGTCAGTATAGCTTCCGCA